>JAIRMX010000079.1 GCA_031258375.1 Elusimicrobiota bacterium
TTCTTTTGCTATTATTCTTTTGAGTAGTGTTTATTTTTTCGATCATACTAAAAGTATACACTACTCACCTTCTTTTTGTCTCCTAATTGTGCAACAAGACCCATTAAGTTTTGCAGATAGTCTCTTAATTTATTATCATAATTATATGGAAATGTTTAAAACGCAAGAAATAACAGGGCAAAATACATATATAAGTTTAGCCAATAAATACAGACCTCAGACTTTTGAAGAAGTCGTCGGGCAGAAAAGTATTACTAAAACGCTTGTAAACGCGCTTAAATCCGGCCGTATAGCGCATGCGTATTTGTTTTACGGCCCGCGCGGATGCGGCAAAACAACCTCGGCGCGCATATTTGCAAAAGCTTTAAACTGCACGGGATACGGCGAAGACAAACCCGCGCCTACTCCTTGCGGCAAATGCCCGCAATGCGTGGAAATATCAAATTCTTCCGATATGGACGTGCTAGAGCTTGACGCCGCAAGCAATACCGGCGTGGACAAAGTGCGCGAAGCGATTATAGACACGGTTGCTCTTTCATCCGGGCGCGACAGATACAAAGTTTTTATTTTAGACGAAGCGCATATGCTTTCTACGCCCGCGTTCAACGCTCTTTTAAAAACTATAGAAGAGCCCCCGCCGCACGTCGTATTTATTCTTGCCACTACGGAATTGCACAAAGTGCCGCTGACTATTGCCTCCCGCTGCCAAACTTTTCGTTTTAAGCCGATTACGGAAGAGGAAATCGCCTCGCATTTGCAGGATTTGGCCGGCGCGGAAAATATCGAGCTTGACGAAGAAGCCGCAAAAATAATAGCTAAAACCGCAGGCGGCGCGCTGCGCGACGCGCTGACAATACTTGATAGAGCAATAGCGTTTTCCGGCGGAAAAGCAAATAAAAACGCGCTTAGCGAAATGCTCGGTTTGCTGCCTCAGGATTTAATAAAAAACGCCGCGGCCGCTGTTATAAAAAACGACGGCCCCGCGCTTCATAAAGTTTTTGCAACCATGTCCGAAGAAGGGTTTGACGCTCTTAGTTTGCTTAAAGATTTAAAAACAGCTTTTGGTGAACTTTTTTATTTCTCGCTTAACGCGGGTTGCGAACCATTCTCCGGCGCAAAAGATATGGTTAAAGAAACTTCGCATGCTTTTATAGCCGGCTTTACGCGCAAAATCTCAAAATTAATTGACGAAGTTAAATTTTCGGATACGCCGCTGCTCTCTGCGGAAGTAGGATTGTTTACCATAATGAACGGCGCTTTTGATATTGAAAGCTTTATTTCTCGGCTTGAAGCTTTGGAAAGCGGAGTAAATTCTTCAAAAAAATCCGGCGGCGCGGATTTTAACGATAAAAAAACTATAACCGACGGGCAAAAAACAGCGGAACATAAACCCACAGCAAAGGAAATTTCCCCCGAGCAAAAAATATTTTCAGGCGGTTTGGACATATGGACGGCTTTCAAGGCAGAACTGTCCAAGAAACATCCTTTCCTTCACGATATAATTCAAGATTCGCTTCCGTCTTTTGAGTTGGAAGACAGATGGATTTTGAAATTTAAAAGCAAGGATTCTTATTTTAAAGACGCGGTTAAAAACCGCGTTAAAGATCTGCAGGCCGCCGCTTTTAAAATTACGGGAAAAAATATTCAGTTTGATTTTCTTGCCGGAGAAAGTTCGGCAGGCGATGAACGGCCGTATAATGCAAATCCTTTTAAACAAAACATTAAAGCGTCTCCCGAACAAAATATTTCCGCCGCTCAAGAAATGATAAGCAAAGAACAGCCTTTTTTGGAAGGCGATTACTCGTCCTTTTTGCAATCTCAAGAATCTAAGAGTAAAACGCAGACCGCGCATGAAATAAGCGAAGCGACAAAAAAAATATTGAATATTTTTGACGGTTATATAACGGAAGCGGTTTAACTCGATTTAATATTATTATGAAAAGTTTAGACAGACTTATAAAAGCGTTCCGCCGTCTGCCCGGCGTAGGGCCTAGGCAGGCGGAACGCTTTGCGTTGCATTATTTACGCGCGCCGGAAAGCGAAGTCGCGGAGTTTACTAACGCGCTTTTAAAAATGCGCGAAAACGTGCATTACTGCCCTATTTGTTTTTCTTACAGCGAAGGCGCCGTATGCGAAATATGCTCGGACGATACCCGCGATAATACTTTGCTCTGCGTGGTGGAAGAGCCAAAAGATATAGAAGCCATAGAAAAAACGCGTTCTTACAACGGAACATATCATGTTTTGCACGGATCTATTTCCCCGATAGAAGGACGCACCGCCGATTCCATAAAAATCAAAGAGCTTATAGAGCGCGTGCAAAATTCGCCTTCTGAAATAAGAGAAGTTATTATAGCCACTAATCCGGATACCGAAGGCGAAACGACATCTCTTTATCTAGCCGACGTTTTGCGCGGGCTTGTGGGTAAAATAACGCGCATAGGTTATGGCATGCCTCTCGGCGGACATATAGATTATATTGATGAAATGACTCTTGCGCATGCGCTTAAAGGCCGCACGAAAATATAAAAAATGGAGCAGTGTAAAAAAATGTTTAATAAAAAAAATAATATTATTTATATTTTAGTTTTATGTCTGCTTTTTCTTGCGCAGTTTACAAGCGCTAAAGAAAAGCTTCAAATCAAAAATTCGCACAATCATTATATTCCCGTTGGCGGAGATAAGATAGCGCCTTCAAATTACTCCGACCCGGACAATTGGCTTGCTTTGCCAAAAAAAGAAAATTTAAAAAAGAAAGTAGACATATTTTTTATTTATCCCACTTCGTGGCGCGCCGGCGGAAAATATCCCGTGTCCGATATTAATAATCAGGAAATGAGGCAATGGGCGCAGTATTATTTAAAGTTCAGAGCGACGGCTTTTGAAACTTCCGGCAATATTTTTGCTCCGTATTACAGGCAGCTGGACGCGCTCTTTGCGGACGAAACGGGATCAATGCAAAAGGCGTATAAATATTTTCAGGGCGTGCCGAAAACGGATATTATCGCCGCTTTCGATTTTTATATTAAAAATTTCAATAACGGAAGACCTTTTATTTTGGCGGGGCATTCGCAAGGTTCAATTATGATAAGGGAAATATTATTTGATTATATGAAGAAAAATCCCGACGTTTATAAACGGATGATTGCGGCTTACGCTATCGGCATTCCTATGTTAAAAGAAGATTATGAAAAAAATCCGCATGTCAGGCCGGCCTTAGGCCCCGATGATACCGGAGTTGTAATTTCATATAATACGGAAGCGCCGGTAGTAGACGCGCCCGGAAATCCTCTGTCCGTTCCAAATGCAATTTTAATTAATCCGATTTCGTGGAAGACAACGGACGAGTCTGCGGGAAAAAATAAAAATATCGGTTCTTTATTTGTAGATAAAGATAATAAAGCAAAGAAAATAAAACGCCTTGCGGACGCTAAAATTAACCCGCTTAGAGGAACCATAGTCTGCTCTACCGTTGAGCGCGAACAATGGAGTTCCGCTCCGGAATCAAGAGCGTATTTCCCGCTGGGAGTTTTCCATGAAAACGACATTCCTTTATATTATTATAACTTGCGCAAAAACGCGGAAAATAGAGTAAAACAATATTTTAAAATTCAAAAAAAGATAAACATGCAAAAATAAAATAACCGGCGCTTATAAAGCCAGTTTTTTATTATCGGAGAAAAATACTGGAAATATAATTATTTCACGCTTTCGCATAGTTCTTTTCCATAGTTTGTTATTCCGTTACATTCGGTTTTGTTCGGATTGGAGGAATTCTTGAACCAAATTACGAAATGAAGGTCCATATTGTTTACACAATTACTTCTCGTATCACTGTGTCCCGGGCAAAATTCAATTGCGGCATAATTAACTCCCAACGATGGGATAACCCCGCTTAAATTATCAAACGCTCCACCATTACACAATAAATAGCTATCATCAAGTTTTACCGGACAGACTTTTGAGAAATCAATATCTAAATCCGCAAAAGAAACAGCATAGTCTCCATGTATTAAATAATAATGTTCTTGGGCATTTCTTAGGCTGTATGCCAGCTGCACAAGGTTCATAAGGCGAGTTTTGTCAACGGCTTTTTTGTATTGCGGCAGCGCAATAGCGGCGAGAATGCCGATGATTAAAACCGCCACTAATAATTCAATCAGCGTGAAACCTTTTTTATTTCTCATACTTTATACCTCGTTATTTTTTTGCCAAACAAAAACGGCCGTTATATTTGAGCCACGAAAATAACCCAAAATATAACAGCCGTAGTTTCCCGTCCGCAAGGACGGGAAACATTCAGCACGCGACATCAAGAGGATCAGTCCTGACATCGTGTGCTTGATAACGAGCTGTTTTTAGGTTTTTCGTGTGCTTTTGAAATTCTCAAAAGCTCGTTTTGCCTTCGCAAAACACCCAAAAACATTTCAAATTTTTATAAGCCGATTATTTTTTCTTTTGTCACACTGAACCCCGTATTAAGACTTTACGGGGCAGGGCCATTTCAGTGTCTCTCTATTCGTCACCCTGAACTTGTTTCAGGGTCTGCCGTACGACAGATTTTGAAACGAGTTCAAAATGACAACTTCCTATTTTTTCGACTTACATTAACAACCGTTTTCTCCTTGATTTTGCTTTCTAATTTTATTATACAATAAATTTAACTTCTTTTTACGGCACTGCTAAATAGAATACATAAAACAACAAATTTTGAGGTTTAAGATTATGTTTGTATGGCGCAATATTTGAAAACTAAGAAAATTAATGCGTTCTATGTATGCTATTTGGCATTGCCTTTAATTTAAAGAAATTGGTTTGTTTTTAGTAATTAGACTTAAGTCTTTCCCATTAATTCATAAGCTATTTTATATAATAAATATAAGGGCATAATTCCTTTATGCAATTTATATCGGCAGTTCCGAACGTTTCCGCAGCCGCTTTTTATCTTGCTCAAAAACAAAAAAGCGGCGAGATTCTTTTTGTCTGCAAAACCGAAGAAGAGCTTGAAGAATTCGCCGCAGCCGCCAACACTTTTATACCTGAAAATATTTCCTTAAACGCGGCAATTTTAGGCGAGAATAAATTTTCGGTTTATAGCGGCTTATATGAAATTACGACTTCAAAAGAAAATATTTTTGCGGCGACAACTTACGAGAACGCAAAAATCCTGCTGCCGGGTAAAAAAGATTTCCTCTCAAAAATAATTACAATTAAAATCGCGCAAAATTTGCAGCGCGCCCATTTGCTTGCAAAACTTGAAGACTGCGGATACGAACGAACGGATTTTACGGAGAAACAAGGCGAATACGCGCTTAGAGGCTCCGTAGTCGATATTTTTAATATAAATTCCGCGCTGCCGTGCAGGATTTATTTCAGCGGCAACACGATTTCGACAATATCTCTCTTTGATATTGAAACGCAAAATACGAAAACCAATTTGTCGGAAATAAATATAATCCCCTTCAAATTCGCTCAGGAACTTTCTTCCCTTAAACACTGGACTAAGAATTTTGATATTTATCTGCAAAATCCTAAGGAAGAGGATTTGAAGAATTTTGAAGGCAGCATAAGCGTATTAACAAATTTTAACGCGGAGAACGCAATCGACGCGGGCTTGCGCTCAAATACGAATTTCAACGCGGATTTAAAATTGTTCGACGCTGAAGTTTTGCGTTTGCAAAAAGAGAATTTCAAAATAATATTTTACTGTCTCAACAGAGGCGAAGCCGACAGATTGCGGGAAGTTTTTAACGATTACGAAGGCCTCAAAAAATTGCCCGCTATCATTGCTCCGCTGCGGCGGGGATTTTGCAGTTTCTCGGAAAAATTCGCTTATTTTACTTCCGGCGAAATATTTAACAGGAATTACCGCTCGTCGGCGTTAATTAAAGATTTCAATAGCGCAGGCGCAAAACGCTTGCGATTTAAAGAGCTTGAGGCGGGGGATTATATTGTCCATCACGAACACGGCATAGGACGATACGGAGGCATGAAAACGCTTGAGAACGACGGCATTCATATCGATTGCCTTATAATAGAATTTAAACGCGGAGAAAAACTATACGTCCCTGCAAGCGACTTTCGCAAAATACAAAAATATATAGGTTTAAAAGGCAAAGCGCCGAAAATATCCTCTTTAAACGGCAATAGCTGGAAAGAAGTAAAAAAGCGCGTGAAAGAAGACGCTCAAAAAACGGCAAAAGAAATTTTAAAATTGGAAGCTCTTCGTCAAGCGAATAAAGCGCAAAATCTTTTTGGAGACGAGCGTCTTGAAAGAGAGTTTCAAGATTCTTTCCCATACGAACAAACGGACGACCAGACCAAAGCTATAAACGAAATCCTTGCCGACATAATGCAGCAACGCCCTATGGACCGAGTGCTTATAGGCGACGTTGGCTTTGGCAAAACGGAAGTGGCAATGCGCGCGGCTCTAAAAGCCGTCTTAAGCGGTTCGCAAGTTATTGTTTTGGCGCCGACTACGGTGCTTGCGGCGCAGCATTATAAAACGTTTTGCGCGCGAATGGCGGGTTTTCCCGCAAGAATTGCAATGCTCAGCCGCTTTCAAAGTAAAAAAGAACAAAAAATTACAGCGACCGACATAAAAAAAGGAATTGTCGATATCGCAATAGGCACGCACAGGCTGCTTTCAAAAGATATAGAATTCAAAAATTTAGGATTATGTGTTATTGACGAAGAGCATCGCTTCGGCGTGAAACAAAAAGAAAAAATAAAAGCGAAATCTTTAGGCGTGCATACTCTTATGCTTTCCGCAACGCCTATTCCGCGCACTTTAAATCAATCGCTTTCAAGTCTGCGGGATATGTCCGTTATAGAAACGGCTCCGCAAGGCCGTATGCCGATAAAAACGCACGTTTTGCCTTATAACGAAGATATTGTGGCCGCTGCGGTGCGCGAAGAAATCGCGCGCGGCGGGCAGGCGTTTTACGTTTATAATAAAGTTGAAAATATGCCCTCAAAATTGTCCCGCCTTCAAAACATTCTGCCGGAAGTTCGCATTTGCATGGCCCACGGACAGCTTGAAGACGCCGCGCTTGAAACCACTCTTTGGGATTTTTATAATAAAAAATACGATATGCTTTTGGCTTCTACCATAATAGAATCGGGTTTGGATATAACGAACGCAAATACCCTCATTATTGAAAACGCGCAGGACTTTGGCCTTGCGCAATTATATCAATTGCGCGGACGCATAGGGCGCGGAGATAAAAAAGCCTGTTGCTATCTCTTGCACCCCGAGTGGCTTCTGAAAAAACAGGAAGAGGATTACAGCGTGAATTCTTTTTTCGGCAAAATTGCGAAAAAACAGAAAAGCTCGACGGAAGAAGCGCAAAAGCGTTTAAACGCGATAATGGAATTCAGCGAGCTTGGAAGCGGTTTTCGTCTTGCTCTTAGGGATTTGGAAATACGGGGCGGCGGAGAACTTTTAGGCATACGCCAGCACGGGTATGTAAACGAAGTCGGACTTTCGCTGTATTGCGATTTAGTTTCAAACGAAGTCAAAAAACTTAAAGGCGAAGTTCCCCCGCGCAAATTTTTGGCTGCGGTCAATCTGCGGGTTGCGGCGTATATCCCGCCTGATTATATGCCAAACGACAGCGAGCGTCTTCGTTATTACAAAGAATTTATGGCTACAGACGACAGACAACAGAAAGAAGATCTTTTGCATTCTCTTGAAAATATAAGCGGCCCCGCGCCGATAGAGCTGCTCAATCTTGTAGAAATTATTCAGCTTTCTCAAGACGCCGGCAAAGAAAATATACGTCAGGTAGAAGGCGGCGACGGCTTTACGGATTTTTATTTCGCAAAAACTTTTAAAATTCCTCCGGCGGCCGTAAGCGAGCTGATAAATAAATTTACAAATAATATCAAGTTTATTCCCGCTCCAAACGGCGACGGCATTCGTATTTATCATATTCCAGCCGCCAACGCGATGGAAAATGCAAAAAGGCTGTTTGTAACTTTAAAACGAATATTAAACTAGTAGAAAGATTAATTATATCTCTTTGATATTTTACATGAGCCAAAGGTCTTATTATTTAATATTAGTACATGTCGAACTTTTTAGTTTAAACGAATAGATGACTAGCGAATGATATTAGTTCATTATTTCCCTTATATTTTATAGTGAAAAATCATAAAAGATATATACAAAATCTATCTACGCGTCGTTTTTTATTCCTTATTTTTTTAACAATATTTATATTCGGACGAAAAAACATCGTCCTTGTAATTTTGTTATAATTTCTAAAGACGGCTTGTGTCGGGATAACTTTAAATTCAAAAAATTATCAACGTATGCGTAAAAGGAGAAATTGGTGGAATTAAGATTATTAATTATTGGAACGACAGCTTTTATTTTTGCAAAAACCGCAAAATATTTTAAAAAGAAAAATTTATTTCAAAATAAAAATTTTTTTATGGCATTTAATGCTCTTTTCGCGCTTATTGCCGGGGGAATGATCTATTATCTTTTGAATTTTATGTCCGCAAACGGCATTCAGGGCGGCCTCTCGCCAAGCAAAACGGCTTTGATAATAACCGCTACTGTAGCTTACGCCGTTTACAATATTTACAAAGCCAAAAATGCCGGCAAAAAACAAACTGAAAAAATTTATGCTTTTAATCTTGATTGGGCGGAAACCGTTTATTTTGCCGGATTTTTCGCTTCGGTGGCGATGTTTTTTCTTCTTCAGGCTTTTAAAATACCGTCGGCCTCTATGCGCAATACTTTGCTTGAAAAGGATAATTTGTTCGTAAATAAAATAGTTTACGGCATAAGGCTGCCTTTTATGAACCGCAAACTTATAAAATTCGGCGATATAAAGCGCGGCGACGTTATAGTATTTCGCTTTCCTGCGGAAAACAAAAAACAAATAAACTGCGGCGAGCCGCAATACGGCCGCGATTTTGTCAAGCGCGTCGTAGGCCTTCCGGGAGAAACGGTTGAGATGAAAAACAAACAAGTATTTATAAACGGCGATTTAATACCGTCGCAGAGTTATGAAGTTTACAGCGATCATCCCGAGCAGAACGTAGACAATTTTTTATCGACGGAACAATATCAGCGAATATGGGAAAACAGAGAACTTGAGCAATATTTCGGCCTTGCGCTGCGCGATAATTTCGGGCCTGTAACAATTCCTCAAGGCGCATATCTTGCAATAGGAGATAACAGGGATTTTTCCTGCGATTCCCGTTTTTGGGGGCCTGTGCCGGAAAAAAACATCAAAGGCAAAGCGTGGTTTATCCACTGGCCTCTGAGCAGAGTGAGCTTGATAAAATAAATTTAGTAAGGCCAGGCAATAATTTCAATATTTATATTTGCTTTTCTGGCCGCATGAAGTATTTTCTCCCGCGTTTTCTCATCCGGCAAAGAAAAACCTTTTATGCGTTTCAAATTCCAATAAACTTTAGCTCCTCTTGGCAACCGTATAAGTTCTTCTATAAAAGCATCCGTTCCGTAACTGACAAGATTGTCTTTCATAATATATTCACGCGAAGAAATTTTTGTGGCTGATTCAAAAACAGCATATGCCCAAGTATCTTCGTGCGGCCATGAATAAAGTTCGTACGCCGCCGCCGCAGCAGGCGCGCTTATATCCGTGCTCGGATTAATACTGCTTATTTGAAATCCTGCGCCCGGGCCGCAGCCGGCCGCAAACGAAAAAGTAAGACATATATATAATAATTTAGCTTTCATTTCTCCTCCAATTTATAAAAGTCTTAGATAATAATATCATTTTATGTTAAAATTATGTTATGGATAATAAAAAAGATTTTTCAAATGATATGTTATATTCTCTACAAATAGGGGGTATTGTAGCCGTTGCTCTGTTGCTAATATTTCCCGTTTATTTATATATGCGAAAAGCGACGCGCATAGAAAACTCCTTAAGTCCGAAAAAATTGGATTCCTTTAAATCAGACACTGCGCAAATAATAAATCCCAGCCGTCAATTCCTGCCTTCCGCAAACGCCGGATATGCCGGTATTGACGTAGGCCAGCGCAGTGTAAAATATGCGAACACCGGCTCGGCAATCTTAGGCGTTACCGCACAAACAATCACGCAATTTACACCTGAGGATTTCAGAAAAATAGGGGAAACGCCGTGGAGCCTTACCAATACCGTCGCCGCCAATCGTAATTTCCCAAGCTTGGTCGAGGTAGTATTTAATAATCCCAATGTGGTGGCCGGTTTTTTAGGGAGAACAACAACTCAAGAACTACTTAATTCTCCCGATAAAATCACCTCGATTATTCAAAATAATGATTCAATAATAGAACAGTTTTTCTCAAGTCCCGCGGCTGTCGGGACTCTAGGAAATGAAAATATGATGCTTGCAATAGCCAAAAGCACGTTGCTTTCGCAGATATTTAGCTCAAAAACAGGCCAGTATTTTATTAAAAATCCCCGTCGCGCGCGCGCGCTTGCAGCCGGCAATAAAACGCTTGCGCCCTTGCTTAGCAACGAGAGCGTAAAGAAATTTTTATTTGCTCATCCGCAGACAAAAGCCGCGGCTGCGGAATTTTATAAATAGGGATATTTCTCGTAGAATTAGATAAAAACTAAAAACAGCGTATAAATTTTGTAAACCATAAAATAAACTCAAAAAGGCGGTATTTATGAAAATTGCAAAATATATAGACCATACTCTCTTAAAAGCTTATGCTTCCGATAAAGAAATAGAAATTCTTTGTAGGGAAGCAATGCAATACGGTTTTGCCTCCGTATGCGTTAATCCGTTTTGGGTGTCTTCTGCGGCTAAAATTTTGAGAGGCAGCAATGTTAAAGTTTGCACCGTAATCGGTTTTCCGCTTGGCTATAATAAGCGTCATGTAAAAGCTTATGAAACCGCAGTCGCCCTTCAAGACGGAGCTAGGGAATTTGATATGGTTATGAATATAGGAGCGCTTAAAAGCAGGTTGTTTGACGAGGTGCAAATCGATATCGAAACCGTGCGGCGCGCCGCAAGAGAAAATATTTTGAAAGTTATTATAGAAACATTTTACCTGACAGAAGAAGAAAAAGTTAAAGCATGTCAAATCGCCGCAGCCGCAGGTGCGGATTTTGTAAAGACATCGACCGGATTTTCGGGTAAAGGCGCGACGGAAGAGGATGTGAGACTTATGAAACAGGCTTCCGGCGTCAAAGTCAAAGCTGCCGGAGGAATTCAAACTAAGGAAGATATGTTTAAAATGATAGACGCCGGCGCGGACAGAATAGGCACCAGCTGCGGCGCGCAAATTATTTCTTCTTTAGAAACGCATATCGGCGCTGGAGTGTAATTTTTATGTTCGCCAAATGAAAACGCCGCGAGAATGTTTCTCGCGGCGTTTTGAACTTAATTGTCATCTCTTATTTTTATAGAACTCTTTTATCTCGTCTGAAATTATTTTTACGTCTTCTTCCGTAAGCTCCGGAAATATAGGCACGGAAATTACTTCTTTTGCGGCAATTTCCGTATGCGGGAAATCCCCAGGATTAATATTTAGATGCGAATAACACGGCTGCTTATAAAGCGGCACGGGATAATAAATCGCATTGCCGATATTATTAGCTTTTAAATGCTCGCTCAGACCGTCTCTGTCCTTAACGCGGAGCGTAAACACGTAATAACTTTGCGTTGTGCCGTTTTGCTCGCAAGGAGGCAGAATTACTTGCGGAACTTCCGCCAAATATTTACGATACATTTGCGCGACTTGAACTCGGCCTTCCGTCCATTTTTTAAGATGATTAAGTTTAACGTCAAGTATGGCGGCCTGTATTTCGTCCATACGCAGCGTTGAGCCTTCTCTATCGTATTCGTAAGCTTTGCCCGCGCTGCGTCCGCTGTGACGTATGCTTTGGCAAAGGTCGGCTATATCTTTATTATTAGTTATAACCGCGCCGGCATCTCCGCAAGCTCCCAGATTTTTGCTCGGATAAAAGCTAAAAGCCGCCGCCTCGCCGAAATTGCCCGTATAAATGTTTTTGTACATAGCCAAATGGCTTTGCGCGCAGTCTTCAATAACTTTCAGATTATACTTTTTTGCGATTCTTAAAATTTCATCCATATCGGCGGGAAAACCGTATAAATGAACGGGTAAAATCGCTTTGGTTTTTTTGGTTATTTTGCGTTCTATATCTTTTGGGTCTATATTGAACGTAAGCGGATCTATATCGGCAAAAACAAAATCGGCTCCGCTAAGAGTGACCGACGTCGTCGTGGCTACAAAAGTAAACGGCGTGGTGATTACCTCGTCGCCTCTGCCTACGCCGGCGGCCATTAAAGCGATTTGTATCGCGCTTGCGCCTGAGGAGCAGGCAACGCAGTATTTTGCTCCGAGCGTTTTGGCAAAATTTTCTTCAAACGCTTTTGTTCTCGGGCCGAGCAGCCATTGCATTGAGTTTAAAGCGTCCAGCGCGGCTTTGTTTAAATCTTCTTTAATGCTTTCGTGCTGTTGTTTCAGATTAAACAACGGTATGTTTTTTGTGTTCATATTATTTGTCCAAGAGTTTAATTTCTTTCATGGCAAGCAGCGCCCTGAAAGTTGATTTACATATCGTTTCCGACATATTTACCACCATTTTTATTACGAACAATCCCTCGTCTTTTGAAATTTCTTCTTTAAGTATTTCAGCTTTGTTCTGCGATATTATTTGATGTATTTTATCCACGACCTCCCAATTGGCCTCGCATTTGATTACGACGGTTTCGTAAAGGCGGATATAATCAAATTTATTCATAACTTTTCGGAGGATAAACTGCAGTATCAAAACCGATGCCGTCGCCGCCGCGGCCAGCGTAAAATTGCCAAATCCCGCCGCCATGCCGACAGCCGCAACAACCCAAATGCTCGCGGCGGTTGTCAAGCCGGATATTTTATTGCCGTCCCGCAATATTGATCCGGCTCCCAAAAAGCCGACGCCGGCTACAACCTGCGCCGCGATACGCGACGGGTCTGCGCCAAACAAAAAAGCCGAATGTAGCGACATTATCGTGAAAACCGCAGAGCCTATGCAAATTAAAGTGTTTGTCATAAATCCCGCTGGTTTATCGTGATAGCGGCGCTCAAGGCCTATCATTCCGCCGAGAACGACCGAAAGTAAAAGCCTTATCAAAACTTCATCAATAGTTATCATATATTTGGCATTGCGCTTAAAATAATAAAATAAATAAACATAACCGCAATTCCCACCGGTAAAGCTGCTTTAGCCCATTCTTTGCTTTTAATTTTAAATTTGGACGCACAGATAATGTTCGGTATATTGCCGGGTATTAAAAAACCGCCGGACACTACCAACGCTATCAACAAGAACTCAATTTGTTTATTTGTCATACTGGGCAGTATTTCAATGGCGGCAAGCGTCGCATTATCCAAAATAGCCGATATTATATTAGCCCAGTATAAAGCCCAGGCGCTCAGTTTCATTATCGAAATTTCTGCAAGCGGCATAAGTCCCCGCCCGAACAATACTAAAGCCGTTACAAATAAAAAGACTTTTGCCGCGCGCGTTAAAATATCTTTCACATCTTCATGTTCAAGCTGCGCCGCCGTTTTATTTTGACCGTCTTTAACGCGTGCGGCAAAAAAGGAAAACAATATAACGCCCGGTAATATAAATTTCCACAGCAGCATAAAAAGATATCCAAAATGCGCGTTATGCGGCGGGCCGGAAAGCTTGCTGGTGACTATCGTGGAAAGCGGTTCGCCAAGAGGCGTAAGAACTGCTCCCAGACCAATGGCAAAACAACCCATTACTATAACATGCACGGTATCGCGGCGGGAAAGTTTTAAAGTGGTTGTAATTTCGCACAAAACCAGCGCGGCCACAATTGCGGTGATAACGCTTGAAAGCAATGATAAAATAAATACGATGCAGAAAATCGACGGTTTGAGGCCGGTTTTAATTTCAATAAGTTCAATGACTTTATTTATCTGCATACGGAATTTTCTAAACAATAATCCTGTTATTAGAACGGCAAGAGAAATGGCCACCGGCTCGCGCAATGCTTCAATTATTAAATGTCCGCTCCATGCTCGGCTTATGCTTACCGCCAAAATACCCAAAACAAAAAGGAAAATTTCCAATTCTTTTTCCACAACATGCATAGTAAAAGGCAAGAAAAGCGCAAGCAAAACGACAATTGTTAGTAAAACGATTACGGTAAAAGACATTAATAATCCTCCGCAAAATTTTCACATAAAGCAAATATCCGCAGATATATTAATTATATCATTACAATAAAAGTTATTCAGCATTTTTCCGATATCTTATCGAGAAATATCGTTATTATTGCTATTTTTATCGCTTTAGAAACACATTGAAGTTTTACTTGTATTGCTATTCTAAAAAATATCTAGTAAAAAAAGAAGTAAGCGGCTGTTAATTTAAAGAGAGAATGCTTGAATCGGCAATCTATGTTAAAGTCATAGAAATGGATGCCTGATTACAAATTTCAAGTATGACAAAAGAGCAAAAAATAATCGGTTTATAAAAATTTGATACTGTTTTTGGTAGTTTCCGCAAGGGAACAAGCTTTTAAGATATCAAAGGCATTCACAATGTTCAAACAGCGATAACAATGCACATCAAACGACTGGCGACCAGCAGCTGGCAGCCGCTGAGGAACTGATGATACTCACCCGTATGGATACTTTATTTGATAAAACTGCTGAGATGATGATTAACATGCAATTCCAGCAAAATCCCGGCCTTGCCCCATCTTTTACCGAAAATATATGCGCTATGAAAGACGGTGCACAAGCTACGCTACCACATTGTATGGATACCGAAGTATAGGAAGATAGGGGAGGAGTTTTTGGAACTTGAAGAGTTTTTGTGGGGAGATAGTTTTTGGGCAGAGGGGTATTTTGCGGAGAGCGTAGGCGTAGCGGAAGAAGAGATGATAAGGCGGTATATCAGGGACAATGAATGTATGAATTATGCCGAGCAGTTGACCTTCTTAGAAACCACACCCTTTAGGGCGTGTGTTGCTCATTGCTAAATGCTTTTAAATACTTATATTTGACTGTAAATTCCCCCGCCCCTTTGACCAATTTATTAATTAAACATAAACCTTAACCCAGAGCTTGGACTTATTGAATATAAATCATAATCAACGCCACTCATATTAACATAATGAATTCCCAAATCAAGTTTTATATCCTCTGATAATGCTGGGGCTATGCCTGCATAAAAAGAATATGTAAAATTATTTTCGCTATCCGAATATCCCAAAAAAGAAGCTTTAACTTTAGTTCTCCCTATGCCTGCTCCAAGAACAAATTCTGTATCTGAATTTGAGAATTTTTTATTAAATAGGATAGTAAAAATAAAAGAATCTCCTGTCGCTGTTATCCCTTCAGACACTGGCAGTCCTAATTCGTTTCTAATAAAACTTGCATCAACTATTGTAACTTGCGTGTGTCTTAAATATTCTCCCTCTATTCTCAAATTTTCAGCCAAAGATATCCCAAGTGATGTTCCTAAAATAGGGGCTATATCATCATTCTTATAGCCTGATTCTTTATAATTTATAAAGCCTAATCCAGCTTTAAACGATATATAGGGTTTTACTGATGCTTCTTGAGCAAACAGTGGAATTACCAAAACCACAGCAACAAACATTATTATCATTTTCTTCATTTTTATGCCCTCTCTGTTATTAATATTTCTTTTGTTGTATACCAAACAAAAACGGCTGTCATATTTGAGCCATAGGAAATAACCCAAGATATAACAGCCGTAGTTTCCCGCCCGAAGGCGGGAAACATTCAACACAAAGCAAAAGGCTCATGACTTCCTCTCGCTTTGTGTTTGATAACGGTCTGTTTCTGGATTTCCTATGTGCTTTTGATTTCTCAAAAGCTCATCCCTTTCGGGATTCCAAAAACGTCTTTTAAAACTATTTTTAACAGTTACTTTTTAGTACAAATTTATTATAGCATATTTAGACACTTTACTAACATGAACACAATGAGCAAAATAAAATACCTATATATACAATGCCAAATACCCAAGGTATGATCATTTCAATATGAGAAAATGGATAATAGATATCTCTATTTTCTCCTTTACCCAAAATGTTCCATTCATAATCATAAACAGAAATAGGCCATCTTTATTCTATATAGTGTATAACTTAAATTTTCCAGTATTTAATTGTTTATAAGATCGCAATAAACAAGGACGAGTTTTAACTCGTCCTTGTTATTTTTAATTCTTATTTCCCGTCGACAACTTCGGCTTCCACAACGTCGTCTTTTTTAAGCTCTTCGGCCTGCCGGCCGTCTGCATCAGTCGCGCCGGCATTTGTTCCTGCTCCGCCGTACCCAGAGTCTGCGGCTGGGAAATTCCGGCGGACGAACCATAAATATTGTTGCCCGTCTAAAATAGTCATGTGATGCATTCATAACAATTGTATATGGGAAGATTGAATAAAGGCCGGCAAGCAGCGGACAAAAAAAGTTCTGCTTCTTTTCATCAAATTTTATTTATATTAGAAATACATTAATAAAAAATCTTAAAATTTGCAATGACATTGCATATTTTAAGATTTAAACCTGTTTAAAATTCTTCTTTTTATTTTTTACCTATGAATTTGTTTAGCAATTTTTATTGAATATTTCTTTGAATACCCGCAGCTTTTTGCGCAGGTCAACCGGAGCGGGGTTTAGACCGTATATTGAATAAAAAAATATAAACGAAAACTAGAGTGGAAAATAGTATTTTTTCGGCATTGCCAAGAAAAATTCCAAATCCTGAACGGATTTTAAAAATTTTGTTTTGAAAGAACCGTGCTTTCGCAAGCCAGTTTAAATTCTTCTATATTAAATATATTTACGCTGTCAGGTTCTGGCCCCGCTTTGACAACTATTGCGTTTGGATTGTTCGGAGACCAAAATGTATCCCAAGGTTTATTATAAAAAGCAATTGTCGGCTTTTTAAAGGCCGACGCTATATGCACGGCTGAAGTATCGGGACTAATCAGTAGTTTGGCACTATAGATTAAGGAAATTAAATCAAACGGATTTTCAGTTTTGAAGAAATAAACGTTTGCAAAATTGTCGTGTAAATTCTTGATTTTGCCCATTTGTTTCCTGCTCATATACGGAATAACAATTTGCGGCTTGTCAAATAACTGATTTAGCGTGCTGGCGATTAATTGTAATGTCTCTGCGTTAAAAGTTCTTCCTTGCGCGTGCGCGAACGGGTTTAACGCGATATATTCCTTTATTCCGTTGGCCGTTAAAAATTCTCGGTTTTTATCTTGGGATTTTTCCGTTAAATGAACGTCATAATTATTATCAAAATCTTTTACTCCTAAAGTTTCTAATATTCCTATAACGCTATCTTTTGCATGATTGCCGGAAGAAATCCATTTAATCTCTCTAACTTTGTCTCGCGAAGCTATTTTTGAAAATAATTTCCAGTTTGGATAATTCTTCTTATACGATGTATCTATAGCCAAATCAAATTTATCTTTTCTAATTTTCAGTCCGTAATAAATTAGCGTTGGCCAACGGCTGTGCTTATGCAGTCTTCTCATCGGCATAACGTATAATCGGTTTATATATTTATTTTCTTTAAGAAATGCTCCTGACGCGCCAAATGTCGCTACGCTTATATTTATCGCGGGATTTGCTTTCTTTAGTTCTCTATATAAAATTGAGTAAATTATTTCGTCACCAAGGCCTCCATCCGACCTAAAAATTAAAATACTGTTGATATTCTTAATGTTTATAGCCATATTTTTCTCTTTTAGTCCCTTTAAATTGCAATTTATATGGCAATAAAAAGGCGATAATCACTTCTTGAGGGTTCCTAAACGCCCAAAAAAATGAAAATCGCCAACCAGAACCCCTGCGGGTTCTGGTAATATGGCGACTTCATCTTTGGCTTAGGAACCAATTTGCTTGTTAAGCAAATTCGTGCTGTTTCTATAAAACAGCTTCCAAAAACAAAGCCTTTCAAACAATTTTTATAAGCCGATTAACAGCTTATTTGCGACAATTTTTCTCCCGTATTTACTGACAATTTATTTTAGCAAAATTATTGATATTTTGCTTTGCTTCGTTTCAAATCGGTATTACAAACAAATATCCACAAAATTTTTACCAAATGCCGTTAAGTTTATATCACCTCTTTTCCAAGTATAGCTTTCATTATGTATTAATTTTTTAATACAAAATTTTGCAAGAATTTCATCCAAAATATTTTTCTGATCTCCAAGTCTAACATATAGGTTTTCAACAGCGATTATCTTCAATCTCTCCAGGTTGTCAATTATCACGTCATCCAATTTATC
Organism: Elusimicrobiota bacterium; assembly: GCA_031258375.1. GTDB lineage: Bacteria > Elusimicrobiota > Elusimicrobia > Elusimicrobiales > Elusimicrobiaceae > Proelusimicrobium. Next base: position 18,316 of record JAIRMX010000079.1, read on the forward strand.
ATAATTATTTTTTATTAGCATTACTCGAATTTTACGAGACATTTTTTGATTTATTTCAAATATATCTACAGGAAATTTTACATTTTTAAGGAACTCGGCATCATCTTTGCTTAGTTGTTTTACAATCTCTATATAAGCGGGCAGAACTTTTGATTTTTTTGTTTTATCAATATCAGCAGTTAATATATTTATAAACATATTTTTAATATGTTTTTGCTGTTCATCCAAGTTCCATTTTAACGCTTCAAACGTAGTCCCCCAAATATTAGTTGAAGCGTGAACGAGATTTTGCGGTGGAATAGCCTTGATTTTTTCTTCCAACTCTTTTTTTAAATTATCAATTTGTTCTTTTGTTATGAAAGTATTTTGTAAAGCAGAAATTAACTGTATTACTTGTCCGGCACTCCAACCAAAATTTTGAGTTAAATTACCACTCACTTGATTGACAAGATTATTCTGACCGGAAGTTTCAACAATTTGTTTATCTAACACTTATATTACCGCCAGCTTGATTTACGACATTATTTTTACCTGATAATTTAGCCGTCTGCTTTTTATTGCAAATGTAAAATGTTGCGCCAGAACCCAAAATAGTCCCTATTAGTGTACAAAGTATATTAACTATTATTTCGCTCATATTTATAGTATTCTGAGTTCTCAATAAAAGGGCGGGAGTTTTTAGCTCCCGCCCTTTTAATTTTAATTCTTATTTCCCGTCGACGACTTCGGCTTCCACAACGTCGTCTTTTTTGGATTCTTCGCCTTGCGGCGCGTCTTGTTGAGTATTTGCGGCGTCGGCGTTTGCGCCCGAAGCTTTCTGCTGCGCCGCTTGCGCTTCCTTGTAAATAATCTCGCCGAGTTTCTGGCTCGCCGTTAAAGCGGCTTCGGTCGCTTTTTTAATGCGTTCGGTATCTTCGGATTTAATGGCGTCTTTCAAATCGTTTAAAGCCTGATCGATTTTTAAACGCTCGTCCTGCGATACTTTATCGCCGTGTTCCTTTAACGCTTTTTCCGTTTGATATAAAACGCTGTCGGCCTGATTTTTGGCTTCAATTCGCTCTTTAGTCTTTTTATCTTCGTCCGCGTACTGCTCGGCCTGTTTGACGAAATTATTGACTTCGTCTTCGCTGAGTTTATTGGGAGCGGTTATGGTTATATGCTGTATTTTATTAGTCCCCAAATCTTTGGCGGAAACCTTTAAAATACCGTTGGCGTCAATATCAAAAGTGACTTCAATTTGCGGAACGCCGCGCGGAGCCGGAGGGATACCGTCCAAGTCAAACTTACCGAGCGGAACATTGTCTTTTGCCATAGGTCTTTCGCCCTGTAAAACATTAACGGTAACCGCAGGTTGATTGTCGGCGGCCGTGCTGAATACTTGCGTTTTGCGTACGGGGATTGTGGTGTTGCGGTCAATAAGTTTTGTCATTACGCCGCCCAAAGTTTCAAGGCCGAGAGAGAGCGGAGTTACGTCAAGCAGCAAAATATCTTTTACGTCGCCGGTTAAAACTCCCGCCTGAATTGCCGCGCCGTTTGCCACGCATTCCATAGGGTCAATGCCGCGCTCTATTTTTTTGCCCACGTGTTTTTCAACATATTCCTGCACTATGGGCATACGAGTAGGCCCGCCGACCATAATGATTTTGTCAATGTTGCTCATTGAAAGTTTACTGTCTGCAACGGCTCTGTCAATTGAAGCGCCGCAGCGATCCACTATCGGCCTGACAAGGCTTTCAAGTTTCGCGCGCGAAAGTTTAAGTTCCAAATGTTTGGGGCCGCTTGCGTCCGCAGTTAAGAAAGGCAGATTGATATCCGTTTCCATAGTGGTGGAAAGTTCTATTTTTGCTTTTTCCGCCGCGTCTTTAAGGCGCATCATTGCCTGTTTGTCTTTTGAAACGTCTATGCCGGTGGATTTTTTGAATTCGTCCACTAAATAATTTATAACCGCGTTATCCATATCCGTGCCGCCTAGCTTCGTGTCTCCGGAAGTCGATATAACGTCAAAAGTGCCTTCTTTGCCCATTTCCATAATGGTGACGTCCAGCGTGCCGCCGCCAAGGTCAAATACAAGAATTTTTTGTTCCTTACCGGTCTTGTCAATACCGTAAGCAAGCGCGGCGGCGGTAGGTTCGTTTAAAAGCCTGACTACTTCAAGCCCCGCAATTTTGCCCGCGTCTTTTGTCGCTTGTCTTTGATTATCGTTAAAATAAGCGGGAACTGTGATTACGGCTTTCTCAATCGTCTGTCCTAAAAAAGATTCGGCGTCTTTCTTTACTTTTTGCAATACGAAAGCAGAAAGCTGTTGAGGCGTAAATTCATTGCCGCGCAGATTGAATTTATAATTTTCCCCCATTCTTCTTTTAAACGCTGTTGCCGTACCTTCAGGATTGGCTACGGCCTGCCTTCTTGCAGGTTCGCCGACAAGACGCTGTCCGTCTTTAGTAAAAGCCACATAAGACGGAAACGCTTTTCCGCCTATGGAGCTGCCTTCCGCGGAAGGGATTATCGTCGCTTTGCCGCCTTCCATAACGGCAGCGGCAGTATTTGATGTTCCTAAGTCTATACCTATAATTTTAGCCATATATTTTCTCCTTTTAAATAAATTGTTCGTTTTTATTATTTTTGCTCTTTCTGATCTTTTTGTTCTTGATTTTCCTCTTCTTTTTTCTTACCTACTATTACCTGCGCATAGCGCAGCACTTGCCCTCCAAAAGTTACGCAGCGGCAAAGCTCATCCGCCACTTTACCGTCGTCTTTATCCTCGCACGGTACTGTCGTAATAACTTCTTGAGTCATAGGGTCGTACGGTTTGCCTTTACTGCAGACAACTTCAACCCCTTCAGATTTGAAGACTTTATTAAATTCTTCAAAAATCATATTAAGACCTTGTTTTATATGTTCCGTATCGGAGTCCTTTTTGTTTACTTCCGCCTCCGCTTTTAACATAGTGTCGTAAAGCGGCAAAAGTTTTTTTATAACTTCCGCTTTGCCAAATTGGATAAACATAGGCTTTTCCTTTTCGGCGCGTTTACGATAATTCTCAAAATCGGCCTGAAGCCTTAAAAGCTGATCGTAATAATCAGGCGATTTCGATTGCTCTTCGCGCTGCTCCGCATTTGCAGAAACTTTATCCGCCTGCGCGTCCTGCGCGGCAACGGGTTTTATTTCTTCTTTATTTTCTTTTTTCTTCGTCATTTTCTTTAACTTTGCCCAGAGAATTTTTCCAGTTTTGAATAGTAGTTCCAAGCATTTCCCCCACAAAATTTACTATGGACATCATTCTATTATATTCCATGTGTTTGGGGCCTACTATGCCAAGTATGCCCACAGTTTTATCGCCGACTTTATATACGGAAGTAACGACGCTCAAGTCCCTAAGTTCGGCAATTTCGTTTTCAGCTCCGATGCTTACCGCGATGTTTCTGCCGCCGATACCGCTTTGCATTTCCCGCATTTTCTCGCTGAGAAACCCTGCCAATTTTTCGCGGTCTTCCAATACGCTGAGCATACGTCCTATATCGCCGTCGTCGTTGGAAATATTTTCCAAAAGATGGCTCATGCCTTCAATATAAAGGCGGTCGTCGCTTGTCTGTTGCGAGGACATATCTTTCAAAATTTGCAACGCCAACTCTGAAAAACCGTCGACGTCAGTCTGAGCGCCGCGCAAATTTTCCCATAATACGCGTTGCGCTTCGCGCAGAGTAAGGCCGGAAATCTGCTCGTTTATATAGCTGCCAAGCAGCATAAGCCGCGTTGGCGAAACCAAGTAATTTACGCGCACCGGCCAATGTTTGATTATTCCGTCTTCGGTAATTAAAACCGCAAGCACGTTATAAGGACCAAGCGGTATAAAATCAAGCCGCTGCACTACGGTATCCTGCACGTTGTTTGCCAGCACAAAACCCGCAGAGCCGGAAAGCATAGAAAGCGTCCTAGAAGTTTGTACCATAACGCGGTTGATTTCGTCGGTGTTTTGCCTGTATTCCTTTTCTATTCTTTCTCTTTCTTTGGCGGCAATTTTTTGAATTTTCGAAAGATAATCCACGTAAAATCTATAAGCTTTATCCGTAGGTATCCTTCCGCCGGAAGCATGCGGCTGATATAAATAACCTTCGTCCTCCAGCTTCTTCATAGTATTGCGTATAGTCGCGCTGGAAACGCCCGGCAATCCTTTTTGGGCAACCAGTTCGGAGCCCACGGGTTTGCGCGTTTCAACAAATTCCTGTATAACCATTCTAAGGATTTTTTCTTCGCGTTCTTTTACAATTTCAGGTTTTAATATTCTCATTTTTGCCGCCGTATAAAACAATTTGTCTGGCAACTCTATTTTAGCACTCGCAAAATATATTTGCTAATATTGTAACAAAAGATTTTAAAGTTGTCAATCCCCCATTTAGAGTGCTAAAAATAAGCAAGATTTTCCCAAGCGAAAAAATTTAATATACATTTATATTTGATGTTTCCTTGATTTATCAAGTTATATTTTGCTACTATATGAAGTAGATTCGTACAATTTTACGGAAGGAGTATTTAAGAAAATAATATAAGCTTAAAGGTTTATTACAATTTGATTCTGTTTTTGGTAGTTCTGCGCGAGCGGGACAAGCTTTTGAGATATCAAAAGCACTGCTAAAACCAAAGACAGCTCGTTATCAGGCGTGGGATTTTGAGAATTGCAAGCTTAAAATCTTACGCCGAGCGTTTACTGCCTTCGGGCGGTAAACCACGGCTGTTATGTTTTGGGTTACTGCAAGAAGCTCAAATATAACGGCCGTTTTTATTTGTAAAAATAAAAAATAACGAGGTAAATTATGAAAAATAAAAAAGGCTTCACGTTAATCGAAATGCTTGTAGTAGTATTAATCATCGGCATACTTGCCGCCATCGCCTTGCCGCAATATTTAAAAGCAGTTGAAAAGGCAAAAATGGCGGAGGCCATTCAAAATGCTAAAGTTTTAGGAGAGTCTGCGCGCAGATATATTTTAACCACCGGCAATATGCCGGCTTCTTTTGACGTTCTGGATATTACCGTTCCCTGCACAAAAATAAACGACTACCAATGCTACAATAAAGACTTTTTATACGATATTACCGCAGGCGATTATAACGTAATTGGAGTTTTTCGCAAACCGACGGCGGACAACAATATCAAAAGTCAAGCTCCTGCGGGAATAGCTTTTTGGTTTGGAAGGGACTATTGCTCCGAACAATTCAAAGAAGGCACTTTCGCTTGTTTTGTAAGAAGAAACCTTCCGCAGGCCGACAAGTATTCGCAAATATGCAAACTCTTAGCCGGACAAACGGTAATTTCGGTTCCGTATGACGATATCTACATACACCAATGAGCGACTAAAACGTCTTTGCAAAACGCGGGTATTGTTCCGCGCTCCATAACTTCCGTTTATGCGCATTTGAATTTAAATCACAAATTACTCTGCCCGTTGGTTTTAATTTATTGTACAATAAAGGGGTAGCCCTTAAAGGCTGCAAGACGGAACATTACTTCAGGAGAATAAATAATGAAGAAAGTGTGCCTTATGACGATGACATTGTTGTTCTTGTTTGCTTGTTCGGGCAATAGAAAAGATACCTCGCGCGCGGACAAGTTTAATTACAACGTAGAGCAATTTGCCGATTTAGGCATTTTGCGCTATCAAGTGCCGAACTGGGATAAGCTGACTCTTAATCAAAAAAAATTGGTTTACAGCCTCAGCCAAGCCGCTTTAAACGGCCGCGATATTTTGTTTGATCAAAACAATCGCTACAATCTTGCCATACGCAGGACTTTGGAAGCTCTCTACGAAAACTATACGGGAGACAAAACCTCTAAAGACTACGAGCAATTTATCGTTTATCTTAAACGGGTGTGGTTCTCCAACGGCATTCATCACCATTACGGCGAAGAAAAGTTTTTGCCGGGGTTTTCCAAAGATTTTTTTACAAAAGCGGTAAAGTCTTTGAATTCCGCGTTCGTTCCTACGCGCAAAGGACAAAGCGTGGACGCTTTCTTGGCGGAAATAACTCCGGTAATGTTTGACCCCGAAGTTTATGCCAAAAAAGTTAATCAGGACAGTAGCTTAGACGTTATTGTCGCTTCGGCCAATAATTATTACGGGGAAGACATAACGCAAAAAGAAGTTGAAAACTTTTATAATGCGATGAAAGATCCAAAAGATACTTCTCCCGTTCCTTACGGACTGAACAGCCGTCTGGTAAAAAAGAACGGCAAATTGGTCGAGGAAGTTTACAAAATCGGTGGATTATATTCCCCCGCCATCGAAAAAATAACGTATTGGTTAAACGAAGCCTCGAAATACGTCGAAAACGCCCAGCAAAAAAAAGTAATAGATTTGCTGATAGAATATTATAAAACCGGCGATTTGAAAAAATACGACGAATATTCCATAGCGTGGGTGCGCGACACGAATTCTTTGGTGGATTTTATAAACGGATTTACCGAAGTTTACGGCGACGCTCTGGGCATCAAAGGCTCGTGGGAAGCTTTGGTCAATTTCAAAGATATAGAATCCGAACACTTGACAAAAATTCTGGGCGATAACGCCCAGTGGTTTGAAGACAATGCGCCAATCAGTCCGCGTTTTAAGAAAAAGGAAGTAAAAGGCATTTCTTTCAAAACCATTACGGCGGCTATTTTGGGCGGCGATTGCTATCCTGCCACGCCGATAGGCATAAACCTGCCCAATTCCAATTGGATTAGAAAAGACGTCGGCTCCAAATCCGTCACCATTACAAATATTACCGAAGCTTATGACAAAGCGGCTGCCGGTAACGGGTTTAACGAAGAATTTGTCTGCTGCTCAAAAGAAAAGAATTTAATGAAAAAATACGGCGCGCAAACGGATAATTTGCATACCGATTTGCACGAATGTCTGGGACATGCTTCGGGGCAATTATTGCCGGGCATCGGCAAAACTTCGCTGAAAGTTTACGGCTCCACTATTGAGGAAGCCCGCGCGGATTTGTTCGCGCTGTATTATATAAGCGACCCTAAGATAATAGAGCTGGACTTGCTGAAAGATCCCGAAGCCTATAAATCCGAATATTACAAATACATGATGAACGGGTTGCTTACGCAGTTAGTCCGCATAGAATTTGGTAAAGATATAGAAGAATCCCACATGCGCAACCGCTCTTTGATAGCTCGTTGGGTATTGGAACGCGGGCAAAAAGACAAAGTCGTGGAATTGAAAAAAGAAAAGGGTAAAACATACGTCGTAATTAACGATTATGTCAAACTCCGCGATTTGTTCGGGCAATTATTGGCGGAAGTTCAGCGAATTACGTCCGAAGGAGATTTTACGGCGGCGCGCAATTTGGTGGAGGGATACGGCATAAAAGTGGATCCCGTTCTGCATAAAGAAATTAAAGAACGCTACGACAAGCTCGGCATAGCTCCTTATAAAGGTTTCGTCAATCCCGTTTACTCGCTTGAAAAAGACGCAAACGGAAATATAACGGACGTCAAAGTTTCTTACAACGAAGGCTATGAAGAGCAAATGCTGCGTTATTCCAAAGAGTATTCCAACCTGCCGACGTATAACGACTGATAGTTATCATTGCGAGACGGCAAAGTCGGCGTGACAATTCGGAATTGAACCTCTTTCGCGAAATTGCGGGAGGGGTTCAATTTTTTGAAAAATTGACTCGTTTAAAAACTCTTTCCTCTTTTGTGAAATAACCTATAATATTTCAGAGACGCAAAGCAAAACCGGCGATTAGTTAAGGGAGAGTATAGCTTCTGTAATTATATTCAACGCCGCCCAGCATTTTACAAACATCGGCGGCATCCGGATTTTCTGCAATTGAGGGCATTGCCCAACACATACGACTGCCCGCAGGTCCGTAAGCGAGACCCTTATGTTTCTGAAAATTAGTAGAAATTTGCACTTTTCCCATTGAAGTGATGCTATTGGACAATATTCTACCTGAGTTGTTTTCAGCTGGAAGACCATAATAGCCAATTCCTTCTAAGTAGCAATGATTGCCTACAACGGACGTGCATGGCAGAGATATATCTAATTTTGTAAAGTCGTTGGTATACTCGTTATGCATCATATAATATATTTCCTCCGCGTCGGCTATTGCTTTTTGTTGGGCAATAATTTGCGCGTAGCGCGTTTTTATAACCGCTTTTTGATATTGCGGAAGGGCTATTGCGGCGAGTATACCGATAATTAGAACTACGATAAGAAGTTCAATAAGCGTAAATCCGTTAATTCTCAGATGAGGAAGTAGGGGGGGGG
>JAIRMX010000137.1 GCA_031258375.1 Elusimicrobiota bacterium
GCGGCGAGGGATTTAATATTGTTGTTAGAACTGTTTTCTTTAAATCTCTCTTCCGACTTATATTTAGTTCCCCGATTACAACACTCGGGGACAAGCTTTACGAAAGAGAGAAAGCGGCATATTATCTTCGAGGCTGCGGAGTTTTTTATAAAACCGGATAGGAAAGGTTTAAGTCTAACGGCCAACGGCCAACGGCCAACGGCCAACGGCCAAAACAACATTAAGAGAAAGGCTTTTATTTTTTATCATATTATTCCTCCGCATTTTACAGAAACAAGGTTTAAAAAATAATACAAAATATGTTCATAAGAAAGCAATACAGAGATACAATCCTAAAAAAATTTACTTGTTGAAAAATAGCAAATAAGGAATTTATTTTAGCCCAAGATGTTTTAAAAACGGTTTGCTGCTGACGCTGCGGCCTAAAAAATTTTTTACGAGTTTCTTTTCTTCATAGCTGCCGCCGACGGCTAAAATCGTTTTGCGGAATTTTTTTCCTGTTTGCGGATTGAAGATTCCGCGTTTTTCAAACTCGCTGAAAAAATCCTGCGCGATAACTTCCGCCCATAAATAGCCGTAATACCCCGCGTCGTATCCGCCCATAATATGGTCAAAACTCGCCTGCGGGTAAGTATTCTTTGTCATGGGAATTTTCGTTATTTTAAGCTCGTTGTCCGCCCACATTTTCGTCGAGTTCGCGCGAATGTTTGACGTGTTATATTTCATATCAATCTGCGCAAGAAAATTTTGATGCATGTAAAAATTTCCCACTCCGTGATTTTTTGCCGCGAGCATTTTTTTTATGGTTTTATCGTCCAGCGGCCTGCCTGTTTTATAATGTTTAGAAATTTGTTTTAGAACTTTTGGATGCCATGCCCAGTTTTCCAAAATTTGAGACGGAACTTCCACAAAATCGCGCGATACGGCCGTACCGGAAATACTTTCGTATTTTGCTTCTGTTAAAGCATTATGCAGAACATGTCCGAATTCATGAAACAGAGTTGCGACTTCGCCGTGTTTTAAAAGCGAAGGAATATTTTTTGCCGGCGGATTTAAATTTGCAACTATTGCCGTAAACGGCGTTTGATACGAACCGTCTTTTTTGAGTTTGCCGCTGACTAAATCAAAACACGCCGCGTGTTTATATTTGCCTTCGCGCGGATATAAATCCATATAAATATAAGCGATAGTTTTTTTTGCGGAAGAGTCTTTTAACGCGAAAGTTTTTACGTCTTTGTGCCAAACGGGAATTTTGACGCTTTCGAAGCGAATGCCGAACAGTCTGCCAAAAATTTTAAACATATTTTGTATTACGATATCGGCTTGAAAAAATTCTTTTAGTTTTTCGTGGTCTATATCGTAATGAGTTTTTTTATGCAAATTGCTCCAGTATCCCTTTTCCCATGCGTTAAACAATTCGGATTTTACGCCGATTTTTTCTTCTTTTAATTTCAGCCATTCTTTATTTTCTTTTGCGGCGAGCGGCCGCAGTTTGTTTTCCAAATCCGTCAAAAAATTCATTACGGTTTGCGGATTTTTTGCCATTCGCACGTCAAGACGGTTCTCCGCGTGGTTTTTGTAGCCGAGCAATTTGGCCGTTTTTGCGCGAAGCAGAAAAGTGCTTTCCATAAGTTTTACATTCTGCAAGCCGCCGCGGCGGGAATATTTAAATTCAAGTTTTCTCCTTGCGTCGTCGTCTTGAGCGTTAGACATAAAGGGAATATAATCGGGATAATTAAGAGTGATAATATATTTTCCGTTTTTTGTCTTGGTAAGTTTGTTTATATAATCTTGAGGGAGCCCTTTAAGCTGCGCTTGCGTTACGATAAGATTATCTTTATAATCGCGTATATTTTTTGAAAAGTTTATTGAATTTTTTGCAAGGATTTTATTTAATGCTCTGAATTTGCTAAGTTTTTTATCGTCCAACATAAGACCGCTTTTTTTGAAGCCTGTCATAGTGTCTTTTAACATTTTTGCTTCAATCTCGCCGAGTTTTGGATTTGTATCCGCGTAATCTTTAAAAGCTTTATAAATATCTCTGCGCGTTGCAAGATCTATCATGTATTTGCTTATTTCTTGCTGCAGAGCGAGGGCTGCGTTTCTTAATTTTTTATCTTCTGAGACATAAGCTAAAAATCCCGCCTGCCCCAAAGCGTGAGAATATTTTGTAAAAGCTTCTTCATAGGCGAGGAAAGTGTTTTCAAAAGTGCGGTTTCGTTTTGGGATTTCAACTATATTTTTTAAATCTTGTTCCAGAACAACGCGGGCAGCAGCTTCGCGCGGCGCAAGGTCTTCTGCCGCGTAATTAAAATGTAAAAATCCATTTTTATCAAACATATTTTTTCCCATCATAAAATGCTTTCCTTTTAATATTGAGCAATCGCTCTTTGGTTTCATTTCTTAAAATTAATTGTGTCTTTTATAATAATATTTTATAAAATAATATTGTAATGGGTATATAGCCCAAACGACCCTGACTTCAGGGAATATCATTTAAGAGAGAGAACGAAAAAATGTATGAACCATTCGTCCCGAAAGAAGTATTTCTTACTAAAGGTGTCGGCAGACATAAAGAAAAACTCGCAAGCTTTGAAGAAGCTTTGAGAGATGCAAAAATAGCAAAATATAATCTTGTGCCGGTGTCAAGCATATTCCCGCCAAAGTGTCAGGTGATTTCAGTAGAAAAAGGCATAGCGGCTTTGCAAGCCGGACAAATACTGCACTGCGTTATCAGCCGAAATACAAGTAATGAAAACAGGCGTTTAATTTCAGCTTCTGTCGGAATGGCTTTGCCTAAAGACCGCAATACTCACGGATATATATCGGAACATCACTCTTTTGGCGAAACAGACCAAAAAGCCGGCGATTATGCCGAAGATCTGGCCGCGATGATGTTGTCGACGACTTTGGGAATTGAATTTGATAATAACACGACATGGAATCAAAAGGAAGAAATTTGGAAAATGAGCGGCAAAATAGTAAAAACCACTAATATAACGCAATCTGCAATATGTTGCGACGGAGTGTGGACAACGGTGGTAGCCGCGGCGGTATTTGTGAAGTAAAAAGGATTTTATGTACCCTGAAACAGTAAAACATTTTCTGGCCGTCGAAGACGGCCAGCCTTCTTTAAAACAATCAGATTTTGCAGTTATACCCGTGCCTTACGAGCGCACGGTTTCATACGGCGGCGGAACAGAAAGAGGCCCGCAGGCAATTTTGAACGCATCCCCGCAAGTTGAACTTTGGGACGAAGAAACAAAAACGGAAACTTATAAACACGGCATACATACGTTGCCGCCGATTAACTGCAAAGGCAGCGAACAAGCCGTTTTTGCAAGAATAGAAAAATATGTCGAAAATTATTTGACAAAAAATAATCCCTTTCCGTTTTTTCTCGGCGGAGAACATTCGATATCGCAGGCTTTGATTAATCCCTATATCAATAAATACGGCAAAAAATTATCCGTTTTACACTTTGACGCGCATGCGGATTTACGTAGAGAATATTTTGGCGACACGCGTTCTCATGCTTGCGCGGTTTATCCGGCTTCGCGTAAAGTAAGATTAGTTCAAGTCGGAATACGCAGCGTCGGGCTGGAAGAAAAACAGAATATTAATTCGGGTAATGTAAAAACTTTTTTAATGCATAAAAATTTAGACATTAAAAAATTAATTCCGCAAGTGCTTACAAATTTAACGGATACTGTTTATATGACTATAGACGTTGACGGTTTTGACCCTTCCGTAATTCCGGGCACGGGCACGCCGCAGCCCGGCGGTTTTATGTGGTACGAGGCTTTAGCTCTTTTTAAAGCAATAATTGCGAAAAAAAATATTGCCGCCGTTGATATTGTCGAGACCGCTCCGATAAAAGGCTCTCATATAACCGAATTTAACGTCGCAAAACTTATTTACCGTTTAATGGGATATCTTAGCTTAAAAAAGGAAAATATTACATAATGAACGCTGAAACTAATAAATCCGTATTGTACGAATCTTTAAGAGAATGTTTTGTTTGCGGTTTTGGAGATTTTACTAAAATTTGCCGTCGTAAAGATTTTGACACGCAGCTTGGCGAGTTTGATATTGTCGAATGCAAACATTGTAAAATGATTTATACCCTTAAAAGGCCTACGGAGCAAACTCTTCCGTTTTTATATCTAATCAGAAACACAAGGAATTTTGATAACGGATCCGTTTGGTTTATTGATTTTCTCAAAAGGTTTTTGGCAAAAAGACAAATAAAGAACTATATGAAAAGATTGAACTTTCCCCCTAAATCTTTTGTTGATTTTGGCTGTGGTAATGGTTTATATGCATGTGCTGTTAAGAGATTATTTCCTCGGCTGAAAGTATCCGCCGTTGACTTTTCAAAAATTGTTCCGGCAAAAATACAAGAATATGTAGGAGGGGGGGGGGGGGTATTTTATCTTATATTCCCACGCCGGATTTTTTTGCAATACTCAGAAATATGATGTGATTTTATTACGGCATGTTTTAGAACACGCTCTTAACCCCATAGCTCTTTTGAAACAATTAAAAACTAAAATAAATAGCGGCGGATATTTGATAATTGAAGTTCCAAACGTCTATTCCGGCCAATCCAAATTCTTTGGCAAATGGTCGCAATTTTGGTATGTTCCTTATCATACTACTCACTTCACAAAAGAAAACATAAAGAATTTAATGGATAAATTAGAATTTTCTCGCGTAGTTTACGGCGGACAAGAAATGCCTATTCTCAGCAATAATTTGGCCAATATCTTTAACAAGCCGCTAAACAATATCTTTAGAGTTCTTGGTATGCTTTTATATCCGTTTCAACTTTTAGCGGATTTTTTCACAAATTCGCCGACGGTAATTACAGTAATTGCCAAAATTTAAAAAATATTGCGTAATAAATTTGTAGTTAGCTAAACTAACTTTTTATTTAGAAATCGACAAAATTATATAATTCTAAAAACAGGGCTGAGATTTTGTAACATAGAAATATCCTTTTATAAGTTTTCACGTGAAAACTTTATGCCAAAACTGACGGACGAGGATTTCTAATTTGTTATGCTTTTTAGATATTTTACAGCAAGGATAAAAAGAAAGAACCTACGCGCCGGCTATAACATTTTATTTTTTAATCTTTCGGTAATTCTTTCAAGTTCTTCAGCCGTATTATAATACAAAATAAGAGAACCTTTGCCTGTTTTTGAAGTCTGACGGAGTTCTACTTTTGTCCCTAATGCTTCCTGCAAACTTTGCTCAAAAGAAGCCGCATCCGGCGATTTATTCTTACTTTTGTTTTGTTTTTCGTTTAAAATGCTGCGGGCGGCATTTTCTGCCTGTCTGACAGATATTTTGGAGGAAAGTATTTTTTTAAAAAGAACAATCCTTTTTTTATTGTCTGGAATCATAAGCAGCGCGCGGCCATGCCCTTCGTTTAAAGAGCCTTGTTCTATTGATTTTTGTATTTCGTCGTCCAGCGTTAACAATCGCAGAGAATTAGAAACCGCTGCTTTTGATTTGCCGCAATATTCGCCGATTTCTGTTTGCGATATATGGAATTTTTGCATTAAACTTTTATAACCTAAGGCCGTCTCAATCGGATTTAGATCTTCGCGTTGTATGTTTTCTATAAGCGCAAGCGCGCACATTTGTTTATCATCAAGTTTTGCATGTACGATAGCGTCAATTTCTTTGAAGCCGGCTAATTGGCAAGCGCGAAAACGCCTTTCTCCGACTACTAATTCATATTTGTCAAGGCCGCCGTCGTAAACAACTACCACGGGCTGCGTGAGACCATGCTGCCGTATGGATTGCGCGAGTTCTTTTAGGCTTTCTTCTTTGAAAGTTTTACGCGGTTGAAATCTGTTTGGAATAATTTTATCTAAAGGGATTTTTTGTATGCCATTATTTTCTTTATCCGTTGGTATTTGCGCTCCGCCAAGTAATGCTTCAAGTCCTCTGCCTAAAGATTGTCTCATAAATTATCCTCCAAAGTCAAAATCCGCTTTTGAATCTACGGAATGTTGAAATTCTCTGTATTCGCCGGGTTTTGCGCCGCGTCTTTCCAAAAATTCTATAGCCAAATCTAAATAAGCTCTTGCGCCGCGGCAAGAAGGGTCATATTCAAAAATACTTTGGCCAAAACTTGGCGCCTCCGCCAAGCGGATATTGCGCGGAATAGGGGTTTTATAAACTTTATCCCCATAAAATTTAGAAATTTCATCTTTAACCTGATTGGATAAATTCATACGCGCATCGTACATTGTCAGCACTCCGCCGTCAACTTTAAGCTGCGGACTTAAAAATTGTTTCACTTTGCCGGTAGTATTTATAAAATGAGCCAGCCCTTCCATTGCATAATATTCGCATTGTATAGGAGAGATTACATTATCTGCGGCTACAAGCGCATTAATAGTAAGCAGGCTTAGCGAAGGCGGGCAATCTATAATAATGAAATCGTACATTTTTTTTATAGTAGAAAGAGTTTCTTTTAAAACTTTTTCTCTGCCGGGAATATTTACGAGTTCTACGTCCGCTCCCGAAAGATCTTTGCTTGCCGGCAAAACGTCAAGCAATTCATGGCTGGTTTGTTTTATGACGTCTTTAAACGCGGCGTTTTTAGTAATAAGATGATAAATAGATTTTTCTCCGTCTTTTAAAATTATGCCAAGCCCGGAACCCGCATTGCTTTGCGGGTCAAAATCTACTAACAAAACTTCTTTACCAAGACAGGCAAGAGCATAAGAAAGATTGACGGAAGTAGTTGTTTTCCCCACTCCGCCTTTTTGATTTGCTATACAAACTATTTCGCCCATAATTTTTGTTCTCCCAACGGTTAATAGTCGTTTTAAATATTTAATATAACTTTGAGACATAAGTCAATAGTCTTGTGAGCGAAAAAGTTTTCACGTGAAAACTAATATTATAAATTATGCATACTAAGGATATCGTTTTTTGCGCAGACGAACGATTTTTTGTTAAAGAGTTTTCACGTGAAAACTGAGGATTAATTTCTTTATCTAACTCTAGAACAGCAAGTTTATAACAGTATCAGAAAGTCGTTTGTAGCGAAAACATTATATGATATAATACTTATAACATTACAGAATATAAGATAGTTTTTTGATAAAAAATAATATTCATTAGAATGAAAAATATTCTCGATTCAATGCTATAAATACGAGAGAAACTTGATAAAATAAAGGAGATACTTAAGCAAATGGCGGATTGGCCTCATTAATGATTGAGGCTTTGCTTAAGATAGGAGAGCTCATTGCAGCAACAATACGGAACTCGCAATAATTTGATAAATTTCAGATTTATTATAAGTAAAGGAGAAATAAAATGAAAGTAGTAATTATTGGCTATTTCACAGAAGCTTCTAAAATGATTATCTCAAATGAATTTCCCGAAGATTGGAAAATTGATATTGTAGCTCCCGAAAAATCTGACTTAAGCCTAGAAAATGCTGATGTTGTCATCCCTGAACATATTAGAGTAGATTCTGAATTTCTTTCAAAAGCAAATAAAATTAAATTTGTGCAGACAGGCGCTGGGTTTGATAATGTCGACATTGAAGCATGTACGAGGAAAGGGATTTGGGTTTCAAATGCTGCCGGTGTAAATGCAATTGCTGTTGCCGAACATGTGATGGCATTTATTCTTTCATGGTATAAAAATATTCCTTATTTGGATAATTACATGAAAGAGAAAAAAGACGAAAAAAAGCTTTCTTATGGCGGCTCGGAAATTGCGGATAAAACTATCGGCATTATCGGTGTAGGTGCAGTCGGACAAAAAGTTGCAAAATATTGCAATGCATTTGGTATGAAGGTACTCGGATATGTTAGGAGGAAAATTGATACAGTGGAAAATATTGAATTTGTTGATCTTGATACGCTATACATGAAATCAGATATAGTAACCGTCCATGTTTCCCTTAATGATAAAACAAGACACATGATTAATAGTGATGCCTTTAAAAAAATGAAAAAATCGGCAATCATTATTAACACGGCCAGAGGAGCTATTATCGATGAAAAAGCATTAATAGCTGCGCTGAAAAATGGCGATATTGCAGGCGCCGGGCTGGATGTATTTGAAAAAGAGCCTTTGGCAATTGACAGCGAACTTCGTGAGTTTGATAATGTCATATTAACTCCTCATACGGCAGGAATGCCTGATGGTCTTAAATTTCATAAAAAAAGATATGCTTTTTTTATTGAAAATATTAAAAAAGTCATTGCCGGAAAAAAACCGGATAGTGCTCTTAATAAAATTTAAGATTTACGTTTGAAGAAATATTTTACAATAGACAATAGGACTTGAGGTGTAATTTCGGTTTAGAATTATGAAACAGTAAAACTTAATAATTAAAGAAATGTGATAAAATATTATATAAATAAAATAATGGGGTACGGGCAAACTGCACATAACAGGTCTGTATATGCTTCGGGCGCAGTAGCGCCCTCGGGGTTCCGCTACGCTAGGTCGGCTACGCCTCCCACGCTCCGCTCCACCCACAGTTTTGCAG
>JAIRMX010000221.1 GCA_031258375.1 Elusimicrobiota bacterium
TTAACAAGTTGTGGTTGCCAAAATACGCAGTTTAGAGAATAGTTGGAGTGCTGTTATTGTTTGTGTTGTGCTTTGGGCAGCTTCTTTACCTAATTGTCCAACAAGACCGAACGTCAACAGATATGAGACATTTAAGATTGAGGAAAAACTAATCAGGGCAAAACGCAAAGCCATATTGCTCCGATATATCCCGCCGCTGAAATATCAACCGTTAACAGGGACAATTGGATTGAAGGTTTATTTTCAAATCCCGGACGTAATTTTTAAATACTTTATGAAAACAATTTCGGCGCGCGCGGGGAAGGGATTTTAAAATGATTTTATATGCGATATTAATTATTTCGCAAAAAACAACTTAATTTGTTCTAAAATTCTTTTGCTTGCTTTGCCGTCGCCGTAAGGATTTTTGGAGCCGTCTACGCGGGTTTTGGATTTATCTTTCGCCAAAATATTGGAAGCTTCTTTCAAAATCTTATCATAATCCGCGCCGACTAATTTTGCAAAACCCGCCTCAACACCTTCTTGTCTTTCAGTTTCATAACGCATAACTAAAACGGGATTGCCGAAAGCCGGCGCTTCTTCCTGTATGCCGCCGCTATCGGTTAAAATCAATTTTGTGCCTTGCATAAGCGCAACAAGCGCAGGGTAATCCAAAGGTTCGGTTAGAACGACATTTTTATATTTTGAAAACGCTTTATAAACTTTGTCTTTAACGTTTGGGTTAGGGTGAACCGGTAAAACAAATTGATGGTCTGAATATTTTTCAACAATGGTTTTTATCGCTCTTAATATTTCGTCTAAACGTTCGCCGTGGTTTTCTCTTCTGTGAACGGTTATCAAGATGAGTTTATCGTTAAAAATCACACCGTTTTTCATCAAACTTTTACGCGCGGTTTCTAAAACTTTTTTAGACAGGCAAAATAAAGCGTCAATGACGGTGTTGCCAACTAAAAAAATATTTTTAGAGTTTATATTTTCTTTTTTTAAAAATTCAACATTTCTTTGCGTCGGCGCAAAATGCAAATCGGCAATGCGTGCAGTCATTTGCCGCATTGCTTCTTCGGGGAAAGGCTCAAATAAATTATAAGAACGCAAGCCGGCTTCAACGTGAAAAACCGGTACTTTGTTGTAAAAACTTGCCAATGCGCCGCAAAGAGTTGTTATTGTATCGCCCTGAACAATCGCAGCGTCAATTTTATTGTTTTCAAAGATTTCAGACAGTTTGCTTAAGATGCGGGACTGAACGCCCGATAATGTTTGGTTCGGCAACATAACGTTCAAATTAAAATCCGCTTTGAGGTTGAAAAAAGAAAGCGTTTGATTTGAAAGTTCTTTTTGCTGTTCTGTGTTGCAAATCAAAATTTTATACTCCAAATTTTTGCGCAGTTCCAAAATTACCGGCGCGAGTTTTATCGCTTCCGGCCGCGTGCCGAATATTAAGAGAATGGTTTTCATATATTCCATGCTTTGCTTCCTATCTTAATACTTTCACGGAGTCTTTTCGCGTTGAATTTGCTTGCGTAATCACCGATTTGGCCAACAAATAATCCCGCATTTCATTTATATCTAAAAATTGTTCCTTGGGAATTTCAAATAAAAAAGGTCTTTACCCAAAGAAATAACCGTTTTTTTTCATTTGTTCATAAGGTTGAATAAAAATACCGCCGTCCTGCATATAGTATTTGGGCAATTCCCTCGCAGGGACATGGCGCTTTTGATACGGGTTATAATTTAACGGAGTTTTTTTATCAGTATCCCACAAATGTTCTTGCAAAGGAACAACAGAAAGCAAAGAATCATATTCACCAAAGTTGTCAAGGAATGTTTGTACTGCCGCGTCATAAGTTGCGGCGTCAATTAACGGATTCGTCGCATGTGCCCAAACTACAACATCGGTTTTTATTAAATTCATCATATTTTTTATCATGTCGTTTGCGGTTGCTGTTTTTTCATCGCAAAAACGATCCGGACGACGAATCGCTTCCGCTCCTGCGTTTTTTGCTATTTCCAGCATTTTGTCACAATCGCCGCCGAAAATAACGCGGTTTATATTTTTGGCGGATTTTAACTGACGAATTTTGCGTTCTATTAATGTTTCACCGCCAAGTTTTAATAAATTCTTTGACGGTATGCGAATGCTTCCTTTGCGCGCAACAATAATTGCAGATATTTTGATGTCATTCATAAGATTTTCACACTTTTTACTCTTTTAGAACAGATTTTTTACCTTTTTTCTTTTTCAGACAAATTTTTCATCGTATATTTTTCGGTGTATATATCTTTAAACATTCCTTTTAATCCGACCGGATTTACAGATATAATTTCCACATCGGGATAACATATGGAGGCGAAACCCGCTATTTTTTCCCAACCGGACAATAGCGCTTTTATCGGAACAAGATTATGCTTTGACGTATCTTTATCATCAAAATGATGCCAATGCAGAGGGTCGTTTTGACCCGCGCAATCGCAACCAACGATAAATATTCTTTTGGGATTCCCCCACAAAGCGAATTGAATAGCGCTGAACGCCACGCTGCCTCCGTGCCATAAAGGTTCAATATCTATGTCTATTGGAATTCTCGGAGTATCAAAGTCTATTACAAATTTTTTGGCATTCGTTAATTTAAGAAACGTCGATTCAGGGCACATTCTATAGCCGATAAATTTCTTTACTTGGCATTGAAAAATTTCTTTATCATAATTTTTAAAATCTTGACGGAATAAAAAATCCAACTTTAATTTTTTATTCATATGAGTTCTGTTTGTCCCGATATGAATCGCGTTTTTTAACGGAACGTAATCGTTTAACGTCGGACCGGCACCAACTATTGCAACATCTTTCCCGACAAAAGCATTTTTATATTCCGAAAACGCATCACGATTGATTATACGGCACAGTAAGCAAAGACTCTCTTTATCAAATGTTTCGTCAATAAGCGGTTCCCCCAATAAAAATGAGCGG
>JAIRMX010000020.1 GCA_031258375.1 Elusimicrobiota bacterium
CCCCCCCCCCCCCCCCCCCGTATATTTTCTCGTCGGAAAAATGTAGGATTTACTCTTATAGAACTTTTCGTATTCGTCTTCATTATTGGCATTCTCGCCGCTATTGCTTTGCCTCAATATCAAAAAGCTGTGATGAGATGGTATAAAGCCGGAAAAAATTATTTGGAGGATTTTAATAATGAAAAAGTTGATTTGTTCCATGCTATCAATGTTTATATTCGGTTTAACTTTATTTGCAGCCGATGCAAGTTCTTTTAAAACGCCGGAATATAATTTACAATGGGCATTAGATAAAATTAATGCCGCCGATGCTTATGCCGCTGGATTTACGGGCAAAAACGTTATCGTAACGGTTTTGGACAGCGGCATAAACGCTTTGCATCCGGAGTTCTCCGGCAAAATTACCAATAAATCGTACGATTTTTTGGCTGACACTAGCAATATGATAGATTATGAAGGACATGGCTCGGGCGTAGCCGGCATAATTGCGGCTTTAAAAGACGATGAATTTATGCACGGCGTAGCCTTTGACAGCAAAATAAATATGTTTGCTATGCTAAGCGAATATGGGGATAACAGCACGCCTGCCGTAAGAGAATTCATACGTATGGTCGGAACAAAAATTTCAAATAACAGCTGGGGACTGCCTTGCGTTGACGAAGAGGGAGAACTTACGGGAGCTTGTTTTAAGATTGGTCCGGATGATCCGCTCACATCGTTAGAAATAAACCGCAAAAATAATATACTCCTTTTACAAGAGAAGGCTTCTCCGGGCGTGTACAGTATTTTTAAGGAAGCAATAGGCAAAGATAAAATTTTTGTTTTTGCGGCGGGAAACGACGCGCAAAGCCAAGTAGCTTTTGACACGGCGCTTCCGCTAATGCCCGGGTACGAAGGATTAAAAGACCAATGGATTGTCGTGGTTGCCACAAATAAAAACGGCGATATCGCAAGCTACAGCAATGTCTGCGGCGCGGCAAAAGATATGTGCATAGCCGCGCCGGGCGGAGACTATGACTTTACAGGCACGCCGTATGCGGATGAAACTACGCTTATTAATTTACCGGGCAATCCTCCCGATAATTATTATATGGGAGCTGGAACAAGTCAAGCCGCGCCGCTGGTTTCAGGCACGCTTGCTTTAGTGCAGGAAGCTTTCCCTTATATGACGGCTGAGCAAATGGTTCAAACTGTTTTTACCACGGCAAATAACGAGCATATGTCCAGCTCTTCTTACACAATTCCTTCTTGGCATGGTACGGATCCTGAGGATACCATTGCCGGCAAAACTTACGATTATTCGTCTATTTTCGGGCATGGAATGCTGGACGCCGGCAAAGCCGTGCTTGGTCCGGCAGAATTTACAAGAGATTGGACGTTGAACACTATGATTTTCGATTCGGTATTTGCCAACGATATTTCCGGCGCGGGCGGTTTGACGAAATACGGCGTAAGCACGCTTATTATGAGCGGAAATAATACTTACGTCGGAAATACCATTATTAACGGGGGCAGACTTGAAGTCAACGGTTCTCTCGCTTCGAAAGTCGTCGTTAATGCGGGGGGCAATCTTGGAGGCAGCGGCGCGATAAGCGGAGCTGTTGACAATTACGGATTAATATCCAACGGACATTTGAAAAATGGGCAATATACTCCGTACACTCTTACTCTTGGCAATGTCATAAACTATTCGGGCGGAGTATTGGGTTTTAGCGTAAGCGCCGCAGAGACTACTGCTTTCAATATAACCAATTTGACCGCAAACGCCAATTCGATATTGAAGCCGATAGCTTTATATGTTATAGCGGGAAATCAATATGATATTATTGACGTTAGCGGTACTTTTACAAATCCGCAGAATTTCTCCCTTGATGTCGACTGGAGCGCCTTGCCTTTTATTACCGCAAGTCTTTCCTATGACAGCGTAAATAAAAAAATTGTTATGAACGTTACCAGAGCTGATTACGCGGCTGCGACTACGTCCGTTTCTTCTCTTTCAGAAAACGCCGCGCAAACTTTAGGCATAATCGACAGCATTTATATGTATTCCGACCCGGCCGCGCAGGCCAAACTTAACGTACTTTATAATATGAGCGACGCCCAAAAAATACCGCTTTTGGAATCAATGGGAGCAAATCAAATATCTTCCGCCTTAATAATAAACAATATTGACGTATTAAATCAGATGATATTTCAGCGTATGAGGGCAAATTACGGAAATGAAAATTCCCCGCAAGAACTCTCAAGAACCGCGTCGGAGACGAATGTTTTCTGGATACAGCCTTTCGCGTCTTATGAAAAGCAAAAAGGCGATTCTTCCGTAGGAACGGACGGATACAGCGGTTTATCCGAAGGGATTTTTTTCGGGGTTGATTTCAGCAGAGGCGAAGATTTTTACTGGGGAGCTTCTTTCGGTTTTGGATATTCGGACTTAGAACAGAAAAATTTCGGAACTAAAAAAACCGTTGAGGATTATCGTATCGGAATTTATGAAAACGCCGGCTTTGATAAAATTATCGTCAGAGGCTCCGCATCAATGGGCATTGAAAAATATTCTTCCAAGCGCAATATTATGCTTGCCGATTTGCAGGCAAATGCAGAATACGGCAGTTTTTCCATAAATGGCGAGTGGGACGTGCTTTATAAAGACAAAGACAATTCCAGCATATTTCCTTTTTTTGGATTGGATTTTACTTATATGAAGCGAAATAAATATACGGAAAGCGGCGCGGGACTTTTTAATTTAAACGTGGATTCCAACAATATTTCCATAGTCGGAGCTAAAGCCGGTATTGAGGGATATTTGTTGAAAAATTCCGCGTTTTCTTTGGATGCGCAAGCTTATTACAGAAGATTATTAAGCGACAATAGGATAAAAAACAAAGCGTATTTTGACGCGTTTGATTATGAAATAAACACTTATGAAACTTTGTTGGATAAAGACATAGTGTCGGCGGGCGCGCAAATGATTTTCAGTATAAACGGATATTCAAAAATTTATTTAAACGGATTTGTTGAAGCCGGGAAAACCTCTACTCTTCTTACCGGCTCGGCCGGTCTTAATATGGAATTTTAATAGTCGAAGCATATTTAGGGTGACAAAAGAGAAGTAGCCGTCATGCTGAACTCATTTTTAGGTCGTCATGCTGAACTTGTTTCAGCATCTGTAGTTAAAAGACAGATCCTGAAATGAATTCAGGATGACGACAAGACAACGGCGGGATTGCGGATCAAGTCTGCAATTGTTGACAACAAAGACAATAGATGCACAAACGTGCCTGCCTCATAAAGGTTTAAATACGGGGTTCGGTATGACTACACTAAAGCTATTTATACGGCATTGGCCATGCCATCGCTGCTTATTATGGAATAATTCAGTAAAATTTTATTCAAAAGACCCGCGTTAATTTGCCTAACGGATTTTGCTTCGTATTTTTGGATATCAAATGAACGCTGTTAGATTTATCCAAATTTTCTATAATAAAATATATGACAAAAGAACTTAAAAATAAATTAAATGATTTGGATAAAGATTATAGCGCGAAAATACAATCTTGCGTCGATTTAACGGCTTTGCAGGATTTGCAGGTTTCCGCGCTGGGCAGGAAAGGCGAACTTACGGAACTTTTGAAAAGCCTCAAAGATTTATCTTTAGAAGAGAAGAAAATATTAGGCCCGCTAAGCAATGATTTAAAAAACAAATTGAATACGGCTTTTGAAAACAAACGCTCAGAGCTTGAAGCCGCGCAAATTAACGCCGAACTTGCAAAAACCGACATTGATTTAACTTTGCCGGCTTATACTTTTGACAAAGGCCGCAGGCATCCGCTCGCAATAGCTCAAAAAAGAATGACCGATATTTTAGCAAAGCTCGGTTTTGTATGGGCGCAAGGCCCTCTGATAGAGGACGAAGAACATAATTTTGACGCGCTGAATATCCCCAAAAACCATCCCGCCCGCGACGTTCAGGATACTTTTTTTATCAAAAATACTTTTAAAGATTGTTTCGTTTTGCGCACGCATACTTCCGGCGTGCAGGTGCGCACGATGAAAAAGCAAAAACCGCCAATACGCATAATGGCGCCGGGACGGGTTTTCCGCAAAGACGCTATAGACGCCACGCATTCGCCGGTGTTCAATCAAATCGAAGGGCTTTATATAGATAAAAATATAAGTCTTGCGGATTTAAAAAAAGATTTAACCGTTTTTATGCAAGGTTTGTTTGGTAAAAACGCGCAAGTTCGTTTCAGGCCGTCGTTTTTCCCGTTTACTGAACCCAGCGTTGAAGTTGATGTGAAATGCGTTTTCTGCGAAGGCAAAGATCCGGCGTGTTCAGTCTGCAAAGGAACGGGCTGGAAAGAAATGCTGGGCGCGGGAATTGTTCACCCCAACGTCTTAAAAAATTGCGGCATAGACCCGGAAGTTTACAGCGGCTACGCTTTTGGTATGGGAGTTGAGCGTTTGGCGATGTTTAGTTTAAACATCAAAGACATCCGCGCTTTTTACGAAAACGATATGCGCATTTTGGAGCAGTTTTGATTTTATAATTTAGGAGAAATATTTTAAATAAGCCTTAAACGCGGCTTATAAAAATTGATTTAAAAGATTATTTTGGAAGCGCGTTATTTGAACGCGAGCATTATTAAAGAGATATCTTTTTAATAATTCTAACCAAGTCCAAAGTAATCGTTTGCTATTGCGCCCGCAAGGGCGCAAGGCGGCGATTATTTAAGGCTTTGGTTAGACTTGAATATTTTGCCGCTTTTTTATTGGCAAAATTTGAAATTAAGTTAAACAAGGAGTAAAATTATGTCAAACAAAAAAGCATTCACGCTAATAGAATTGTTAGTCGTAGTTCTTATCATCGGCATTCTCGCCGCTATCGCGCTGCCGCAGTATCAAAAAGTAATAGGTAAAACGCGTTTTTCTGAAATGGTTACTCTTGGTAAAATGCTGCAAAATGCAAAGAGATTTTATTTTCTGGAAACTGGAAAAAGTACGCTTGACAACCTTGAAGATCTATATTTGGAAGGCTTTTACGATTGTAAAATTGCAGGCGGTAATGGTACCACGCAGATAGTAACTACCTGTAAGTCCGGTAATCATACTATTACGAATGTTTCAGATGCATATATACAAATAAATCGTATAGGATATAGTCATCTTACAGGAATTGTGCCCGTTCTTGAAATAAATAAAGACGGCAGCGCATATTGTATTAGCAGTAAAATAGCGACAAAAGACGCCATTTGTAAAGAGTACAGTACAACAGGCAAGTTCGCTCCGAACAGGGAAGATAATTACTATCTTATGGATATGAGGTTTTAAGAAAAACTCTATACCTTATATATGCGGGGCTTTTAAAGGGCGTGCTTATCAGTAAAATGATAAATTATTAAGAATATTTGAAAAGTGTTTTTTCAACGCAATGCGGCAATGACGCCCGGCGATTTTATCGCGCGACTATAAAATACTAAAATCAAAATATGGAAACCTCCTACGACAAACGGCAATGGCCGGAGGAATATAAGCAAAAAAGCTATAATTGGAAAACGGTTTTGATTTTAAGTAATTTAACTATTTTAAAAAGATTTCTTTATTTATAGTGCATAGTTTATTATAATATAACTATGAACTATAAACAGATAGTAGAAAAAAACAAAAAACTTTCCGCAATTTTAAAAAATCCGCAAGCCAAAGAAGTCTTAAGACAATGGCTTTTGACGGAGTTGGCTTATACTTCAAACCACATTGAAGGCAATACTTTAACGCGTAAAGAAACCGAGCTTACGATAACCAAAGGCATAACCGGTTCCGGCAAACCGCTAAAAGAATATATGGAAGCCGCAAATCACGCGGACGCTTTCAAACTCGCGTTGGCGCTCTCTGACAGTAAAAAAGAAATTACGGAAGACGATATTCTAAACGTTCATAAGCAAATTTTGAAAGGGATAAACGGGGAATACGACGGCAGGTACAGAAGCGTGCGCGTGAGAATAGCCGGCTCCTGCGTAGTTATGCCCAATCCGCTGAAAGTGCCGCAAAAAATGAAAGAACTCGTTTCTTTCATAAATTCCAAAACTTTAACCGCGCCGGAGCTTTCTATAGCGGCGCATTTTAAATTTGTGTCAATCCACCCGTTTGTTGACGGCAACGGGCGCGCGGGCAGACTGCTTATGAATTTAATTTTGCTAAAAGCCGGCTTCCAGCCGGTTATAATAAGGCCGCGCGACAGGAAAATTTATATTAACAGTATAGAAAAAGGCCAGTTGACAGATGACCTGACGGCTTATAACGCTTTCATGTTCAAAGCTCTGGAACGCAGTCTTGACACTTATATTGAAATGTTTGATAACGACAAACCCGATATCCAGCCCGCAAAACTTATGAAGATAAGCGATTTTGCAAAAGCCGCCGGCGTGCCAACGTCAACGGTAAGATATTATTTAAGAGCCGGTAAGATAAAACCGGTATCAAAAACGCAGGGCGATTATATGTTGTTTTCAAGAGAACAGGTAAAAGAAATAAAAACTATTAAAGATAATTTTTAAAATATATAATATTGAAAAGGAACAAAATAATGAAAATATTATATTCTTGGGTTAAAGATTATATTGATATTAATATTACTCCGTCGGAGCTGGAGGCAAAGTTTACTGCGCTTGGTATAGAGGTGGCGCAAATCCAAACCATCGGCGCGGATTTTGAATGGGATTAGCGGCTTGCGATGTTTAGTTTAAACATCAAAGACATCCTCACTTTTTACGAAAACGATATTCGCATTTTGGAGCAGTTTTAATAAATGTATAATCTTTTACTAAAAGGAGTAATGTATGAAACTCAAAGAAGTAACAATTCATAAATACAAATCATTTGAATCCGAACAAAAGTTCGATTTGGAAAATGATATAACGATTCTTGTCGGAATGAATGAGTCGGGTAAAACTTCTGCATTGGAAGCCATTGCCAAAACTCGTTATTTTCAAGATGACGAAAGTTTTAAGTTTAATGCTACGCACGATTATCCTCGTAAAGAGAAAAAACAAATGGGAAAAATCGGCGAAAATCCCCGAGCCATAACTTGTATTTATGAGATAGATAACGATTTGCTACAATCTATTGAAAAAGAAATGGGTAAAGGCATACTCAAATCAACCACTTTTTCTGTGACAACAAAGTATGATAATGGAAGAAATATCAGTATTTCAGTGGATGCAAATAAATTTATTGAATTTAAAACAAAAGAACTAAATATCGCAAGCGAAACCATAATAGAGAAACTTTTAAAAGTAAAAAAGAAGACCGACTTAGAAGCCGTACAAAAAGAATACAAAGACGAAACATACATTATTGCATTAAAATCGTTAGTCAAATATTTCGAAAATACAAGTGAATGGAAAAATGACCCAATCGGCGAATATATATATCGTGTATTAGTCGCACCAAAAATACCGAAATTTTTGTATTATGACGAATATTATTCGCTTCCGTCAAGAATTAGTATTGAAAAATTAAATTCAAAAAGTTTAGAAGATAACGAATACAAAACAGCAAAAGCCTTTTTTGAGTTGGCTGATATAAACACTGACGATATTGTACAGGCAACGAGTTTTGAGGATTTTATTGCCGAATTAGAAGCCACACAATTTATAATATCAGAAGAGTTATTTAAATATTGGCACACAAATAAAAATTTGAAAATCATATTTAGAATCGACAAAAAAGAAGAAACGGATAGATATAATAACACAAGAATTGTAGAGCATATTTTAGATATTAGAGTCGATAATAAAGGGATTACTTTGCCTTTGAAAAATAGAAGTAAAGGTTTTAATTGGTTTTTCTCATTTCTTGTTTGGTTTAAGAAAATTCAAGAAGACCAAAATTCTAACTATATTTTATTACTTGACGAGCCAGGGTTAAATTTACACGCCTCGGCACAAGCAGATTTATTGCGATTTTTGGAAGATTTGTCGCAAAACTACCAAATAGTTTATACTACACATTCGCCTTTTATGATTAGTTCTGACAAACTGCAACGAGTTAGAACTATTTTGGAAACAGACAAAGGTTCTATAATTTCCGACAGTATTCAGGAAAAAGACCCCAAAACTTTATTCCCGCTGCAAGCAGCATTAGGATATGATATTGCACAAAATTTATTCATTTCAAAAAAGAATTTATTAGTTGAGGGCGTTTCAGATTTGATTTATTTGCAGTATATGTCTGCAATTTTGGAAAGCGCAGGCAAAATAGGGTTGCAACACGATATTACTATTGTTCCAGCAGGCGGACTTGATAAAGTAGCAACTTTTATTTCGCTTTTGAGAAGTAATGATTTGCAGATTGTATGTCTATTAGACAGTTTTCCCGACCCAAAAGGTAAAGCAAAATTAGACAATATGATTGCTCAAAAAATTATCAATCAAAAGAATATCAGATTTTTCAACGAATTGTTAGAAAACAAAAAACGAGCAGATGTAGAAGATTTATTTACAAAAAGTGATTATATAAAATTATTCAACAAAGCATTTGAGAAAAGATATGTAGAAGTAAAAATTGAAAATCTAAATGTTGATATTGAACAAATATTAATACAGATAAACCAACATTTGCAAACAGACCATTTCAACCATTACATACCTGCAAATCAATTAAGTAAAAGCGGCTTTTCTATCGATGATTTTGAGAATGAAACAATTAGCAATTTTGAAAAAGTATTTAAGGCAACTAATAAATTATTTGGTGTTTTAGGATGATAATTTTATTTAAATTTAAAACATGATTTATATATTGTAGAAACATTCTATCATTTTGATTGTGGAGATAATATGATACAAGAAAATAAATATATTGAATTTTTTCTTGAGCCAATACGAAAATGTAAGGATTATAAACCTAAATTTGGCGAAAGTCAAAATCCGGAGGGACTTACTATTGAAGGTTTTTTGAATATTTACGGAAGAGATCCGTTTTATTCATGGATCGGACTTGATAGTAAATTAATGTATTCTGCGCATAAAGCCGCGGGAGGAATGACCTCGATTTACCGACAAATTGGTGTTGGTTGTGAGCATTTATTTAGAGAAATAATAGTTGATACAGCGAAATATGAAAAGAGAGAATTAGCGCAATGGAGTTATGAAACAAAAACACAGAGTGGGAAAACGAAAACGCTTACTTTAGACGGACGACTTGAATTAAATGCGATTAATAACATAGAATTAAAAAATTGTTTGAGTGAGTGGATAAAAGCATATTGTAAAGAATTGTCTGTCAAACAAATTCCTCAAAATGGCGTTGTATTTGAAGTCCGTCAAGGATATAAAAGCAAGGACAGCAAACGACAAAACGCAGATATAGATAATGCTACTGTTGCTTATGCAAACGGATATCTTCCTATTTTTGCTATATTCTCGTCTCAAATAGACTCCGATATTATGCTTCGCTATCGTAATAACCGTTGCGGAATAATAACAGGGTCTAATTCCAATAATCCGTTAATATCGCTTTTCACATTTTCCAAAGAGATTTTAGGATACGACCTTGCCGCCTTTTTTCAAAAAAATTCTAAAAAATTTAAACAGGAAATAAATTCTGTTCTTAGAGTATTATTATATGCAAGTTGAATTGTCTAATAATGTAGAAAGAAGAAATGATTATACGTTTAAATACAACGAGCATTTTGGACGGCACGGTTGGTTGCGCCTTACGCCCGCTTATTCTGTTAAATTAGTAAGAGAAATAATATTAAAAGATTGTAAAAAAGGAGATTTAATTCTTGACCCTTTCTCAGGGACAGCCACAACTGGATTAGTCGCGTCTGAAATGGGATTTTCATCAAGACTTTTTGAAATTAATCCTTTTTTAATTTGGTTGGGGAATGTTAAATGTCAAAATTTTTCAGCTAATGAATTAGAGAAATTACAAGCAAAATTTGATCAATGTTTGGAAGATGTTGCAATGTCAGATAATAACTGGGTCCCGCGCATTTATAATATAGAACGCTGGTGGCACTCTTACACATTGTTTATTTTAGCAAGTATTAGAAAAAATCTCGTTGAAACATTTGGCGAGCCAAACGGAAATAATTATCCCAATCTTGTTTGGGTGGCATTTTCTCGTTTGATTATTGAAACATCATCGGCAACTTTTAACCATATTTCTATGTCATTTAAAGAAAGTACAACACAATATGGATTAGAACAGATAAAATCGTTATTTAGTGTAATATTTTCTTATATTATTACTTCGTCGAAAGCACAGTTATTAGGAAATTCGCAAGTTATACTGAATAATTCTAGAGATTTTCAGTTTGCCAGCGATTTATTGTTTGATGAGGTAATCACTTCGCCGCCATATCCCAATCGTATAAGTTATATTCGTGAGTTACGACCATATATGTATTGGATTAAATTTTTAAAAAATGGTAGTGATGCTGGGCAATTAGATTGGGAATCCATTGGGGGAACATGGGGAACTGCTACCAGTAATTTAAAAAAATGGAAACCAACCAACAATAATTTGCCAGAGCGTCTTTATGCTGTTTGTGAAAAAATTAAAGGGAGTGAAGACAAAAATTCAGAAGTAATGAGTTCATATGTTCATAAATATTTTGACGATATTTATTCTCACTTGCGGAACATTAGCAGGTTATTAAAACCAAAAGCCAAACTTAATTATATCGTTGGTAATTCTTCTTTTTATGGATATTTCGTTGATACTGAAAAAATTCTTTCAGAAAGTATGAGAGAATTAGGATATAAAAAAATTGTAATAGAAACCATTCGAAGACGTAATACTAAAAAGGGATTATATGAATTTAACGTGAAAGCTGTTTGGAATTGATAATGTTTGAAAATAAATAAAAGATAAAATTTTACATATAAAACAGGAAATCGAAATGAAAATACTTTATTCATGGCTTAAAGATTATATCGATATCGCTCTTTCGCCCGCCGAACTGGCGGAAAAATTTGTTTCTCTGGGAATAGAAGTTGCCGATATCAAAAAAACCGGAGCGGATTTTGAAGGCATTTACGCCGCGCGGATTGAAAAAATAGAACAGCATCCAAACGCGGACAAACTTTCTTTAGTGACTTTAAAAACAAAAGAAGGCTGGCAGCGAGTGGTATGCGGGGCGAAAAATCTCGTAGAAAAAGATATTGTTCCGCTGGCGAAAGTCGGCGCGCGGCTTGGTAAAAATATTTTGCAGGCGGCTGAAATTCGCGGAATTAAAAGCGAAGGAATGATATGTTCTTGCGACGAGCTCGGTTTAACGAGCACCCGCCAAAAAGGAATAATGGTGCTTGATAAAAATATCGAAATAGGCGGCGATATCGCCAAAATGTACGGCGAGCCGGACGTGCTTTTTGATCTTGAAATTACTTCCAACCGGCCGGATTTGCTATCTCATCTCGGCATAGCGCGCGAGCTTGGAGTTTTGTTGAATATTCCGCTAAAAAATAAAGAATATAAACTACCCGACGGTAATTTTGGAACTTTAAAAATTAATTTATCCGCGGGAGAAAACGGCTGCCCGCGCTATTGCGGCTGCACGATAAAAAACGTAAAAAATACCCAAAGCCCTCAGTGGCTTAAAAACAGGCTGCTTGCAATGGGAACAAATCCTAAAAACGCGATTGTCGATATAACCAATTATATTCTTTACGACATCGGACATCCGCTTCACGCTTTTGATTTTGACCAGATTGAAAACGGAGAAATTAACGTAAGATGGGCGGCAGAAAACGAAAATTTCACGGGACTGGACGGCGTTGAGAGGAAGTTGTCGTCCGATATTCTTGTTATTGCCGACGGCAAAGAACCGGCGGCTTTGGCGGGAGTTCTGGGCGGCAGAGCCGACAGCATTTCTGAAAATACGAAAAATATTTTCTTGGAATCCGCGTATTTTTACCCTCCGGCGATAAATAAAGCCTCAAAAGAATTGGGAATTTCAACGGAAGCGTCGCAGCGATTTGAACGGGGAGCGGATATTGAAGCATGCCCAAAAGCAACCGCGCTTGCGCTTAAATTAATAGGTGAAATCTGCGGCGGCGAGATTTCGCTTATTAACGACGTTTACCCAAATCGATATCGGCCTGCGCAAATCAAATTTAATCCCGCCGACATTTCAAAAATTATCGGCGTTGAAATTGATAAAACAAAGCTTGAACAAATTTTCTCGCGGGTTGCCGAGAATTTAAAAACGGAAAACGAAAATTGGGTTTTTACGGCGCCTTCTTACAGGAGGGATTTAAATCATAAATGGGATTTGGCCGAGGAAGCAGTACGTTTTATAGGTTTTGACAATCTGGCCGCGCAAAATATTACACATACCAACGCCGCGCTTTACTTCGCGGATAATCCAAAAAATGTCGATATGGGCGAAAGATTTGCAAAAAATCTTGTCTCTCTTGGATTTTTTGAATGCAAAAATTTTGATTTTGTCTCTCAAAAAGACGTTTCGGCTTTTGGTTTTGATATAAAAAATATCCCCGAGATTAAAAATCCGCTCGCCGAGGGAATGGAATTTATGCGGCCTGTTTTGCTCGCCTCTCTGCTCAAAAATATCGAATATAATCAGCGGCAGTCCCGAGCGGATATTTCGCTTTTTGAATACGGAAAAACTTTCGCTTTGCATAAGGGTTATCCTCAGGAATCTTTCGCTCTGGCCGGCGTTATAAGCGGCCTTGCGCCGCGCGTAAAGTTTTTCGCTTTGCAGCAAAGGCAGATTGATTTTTTTCATCTTAAAGGCATTGTCGAATATTTGCTCGGCGATTATCCCGACGTTATTTTAAAACCGTCGCAAACTCCGCCAGCGTTTATGCATCCGAAAATTTGCGCCGATATTATAGCCGGCGGCAAGACGGCGGGCTGTTTTGGCAAAATACATCCGCTTATTTTGAAATCATACGATATAAAAACCGACGTGTGGGTATTTGAATTTTCAATAAAAAATTTTGAAAAGCAGTTTGACGCGCAAAAGTTTAAAGCCGCACGCGATATCGGCATTTATCCGTCGTCTCGCAGGGATTTGTCTATTGTCATAGACGCTGGCGTTAAGTTTGAGAACGTTCAAAAGATTTTGGCGCAGGCCGCGCCCGCGGCGAATTACGGGCTTATAGATTTATATCAAGGCAAAAATCTGCCCGAAGGCAAAAAAAGCATTACCCTTCGCTTTGAATTTTCGTCTAAAGAAAGAACCCTTACCGACGAGGAAATAAATCTGCACGTCGACGCTATTTTGACTTCGCTAAAAAATCAATTAAACGCGCAATTGCGCTGATATGATTTGTTATTAAGGCAGTGCTAAAACAGCATAGATAAAAACTGCTTGCAAAATGAAAAAGTTTTGTGTATAATTTAGAAATAATTTTGGATATATTTTTATGAACCATATTAAAGAAATAAATAAGGCGGCAAAAGAAGTTT
>JAIRMX010000037.1 GCA_031258375.1 Elusimicrobiota bacterium
GGAGGGAAAAGCAATTTAGGAAGATTTTTACAAGATATGACAAGCTGGACATAATTTTTATAAGTTTTGTGTATTTTGCCTTTAGTATGATTTTGTTGCGCTAGTGTCAACACCCCCTAGTAAGAGCACTATCCCTTTTTCTTTTCTTTGCTTAATCCTATTACAATATTTTACTTCCATTTTCTTCATTCGACGCGATAAAGTAGTATAATCCGGCAGCTGCCAGTTAAGTCCCATTTGCAACAGTACGTTCCCAACAAAACCGCTGCTCTGACGCAGCGGCAGGCGAAATAGTTCCCTTAAAGTTAATATAAGCTCTATTAAGCTCTCTCTATACACTTGCGGATGACCGACTTTATGTGTTCTGCGAGATTTGTGGAATGCTTTCTTAGCTGTTGCCTCAGATATGTAAACAGAGATATTCCCGCGTGCTGCCAGAGCTTTGTTGTATTCTGACCAATTTATTATTGTTTTATTGGACTTAGGAGTGCTTCTTTTGCTATTATTTTTTTGAGCAGTGTTTATTTTTTTTATCATACTAAAAGTATACACTGCTCACCTTGTTTTTGTCTCTTAATTGTGCAACAAGACCTACGGAATAATTATGGAGAGATTTTCTTTAAAAAATTTAAAAGCATTAAACGTTTGGATATTGATAAGCGTTTTATACGCCGCTTTCATATTCCTGTTTTCTTTTTTATATCCTATAGGCGGCGACGAGATTTTCCCGCCGAATTACTATCTGTCGTCCTATTTCTATTCTTATCTTACGGTAACGCCGCGCGTGGGGGGCTTGCTTGCGCTGTTTATACTGTCTTTGGGCAGATGGTCTTTTTTAATTCTTAACCCGTTGGTTTTAACGGCGCAGGCATTTTTGATATTTAACGTTATTTTTAACAGACGGATGGATTTTAAAACGTTTAAAGATTTGCCGGCTTTTATCTTAATATTAATATTTTGCGTTTTTGCGGTCGCTCAGCCGGATCAAACTTTATTTTGGATTTCCGGCGCGATAAATTACAGCTGGCTTATGACCGCTTTTTTATTTTTCCTGTTGATACTGCGCAAAACTTACGGCGGCGGCGAATTATTTAAAGACAGTTTTGCCGTGCGCGTTATTATGTTTTTCTTTGGCATATTTATAGGTATGACAAACGAAAATCTCGCGCCTATGGCCTTTGTTATATGCGCGCTTTTTGGTTCAATATTTTTCCTGCAAAAGCGTAAACTTCCGCAGTGGTTTTGGTGGTTTGCCGCCGGAACAGTAATAGGGCTTGCGCTTTTGTTCTCGGCGCCCGCTCATCATAATAAACTTAACTTGTCTATACGCTCGGGTTTTGTTTCGCTGTCTTTAAAAGTCAAATTATCCAATCATTTGGAATATTTGGATAATTTTATTAAATTTAATCTTTTTTTGCCGATTATTACTTTTTTATGTTTGTTTTTTACCGGTTATGATAACCCTAAAACGGCATGCAAAAATGAAGATTTCTTGCTCGCTTTATTTTTCTGGGCAACGGCTTTTGCGACGGCATTTGTATTATTTGCCGTGCCTTTGCCGCCGCAAAGAGCTTTTTACGCCTGTTCGGTATTTTCTATACTCGCTTTTATATTCGCATTCAAATACGCGGGTGAAATTTATAAAATCAATTTTTATAAATATTTTATGACTGCGGCTTTGGCTGCGGTTATATTTATTATTACGCCTTTTGCTTATCCTTATTTTAATCTATACGCGCAATCAGTAAAACGCGAGCGGCTTATAAAACAGGCCAAAATGAGCGGCGCGGCTTTCGTATACGCGCCGGCTTATTACGTTTTGAAAGGACCGACGGACAATTTTACGATGAACTTTTTTGACGCGGCCATGACCGAGCGCACAATAAGCAGATACTATAGACTTGAAATACGAAACAGCGGCAAGGTAAGCGACAGCGCAGTAGGATTGATAGGCAAAGTAAGCCCTATCATATAAATAAATTTTTAAATTAAATCCGCTTCAAAAATTAATTCTTTCTTTTTCTATTACCAAAGGCCTGTTATGCACCTGCGTCAAAACCGCGCCCAGATATTCGCCGATAATGCCTATAAAAAATAATTGTACGGAAGAGAAAAAGAACAAAGATATCATTATGGGCGCAGTGCCCATCGGGAACCTGTTCCAAAACAGAATTTTCAAAATAAAATATATTACGGCCAGCAGCAAACTGACCGCGGACAGAGCAAATCCCCCCAGCGCGGCAAGGCGCAGCGGCACTTTGCTGTGATTTACAAAACCTATCATCGCATTGTCGTAAAGAGTGTAAAAATTATTTTTTGTTATTCCGCGCATACGGTTCGGCTGAGTGAAAGAAACAAAAGTTTTCTTATAGCCCAGTTCGCATACAAGCCCGCGAAGGTAAGGGTACGGTTCCTGCATTTTGCGCAGTTGATCTATAACTTTTTTATCGTAAAGCCCAAAACCCGTGCAATTTTCAATAAGCTCCGAACCCGAATCGTTTACCAAATCGAGCAGCCAATAATAAAATTTACGCGCTGAAAAAAATAATCCGCTTTCCCGGCTGTTTGTCTTTTTGCCCAGAACGATGTCAAATCCTTCTTCCCATTTCTTGATAAATCCGCCTATAAGGCGCGGCGGGTCCTGCAAATCCGACGCCATATAAATTACCGCGTCTCCAAAACTTTGCAGAATGCCGTAATAAGGCGAGCGGATATGTCCGAAATTGCGCGTATTTGCAATTATTTTAAAATTTTTATCCTGCGCCGCGATTTCTTTAAGCTTTGTCAAAGTGCCGTCCGTGGAAGCGTTATCCACGACAATTTGCTCGTAATCGTATTTATCCGCCAGTTTTGACAGTTCGGCTTTGACTTGATTATAAAGTTCGCAAATATTATCTTCCTCGTTAAACGCGCTGGAAACGACGGTTATTTTCTTTTTCATTTCTTCACCTTTCCAAATACGAATTCTTTATTAAGATAAAATGCCAAAAACGCGAGCGGCAAAATTAAAATAAGGCCGGCAACGTATAAATTGCCCAGTCCGCACAGAAGCGCAATTTTAAGCCCGGCGACATTGCACAAATATACAATGCCGTAAACGGCAAAAAAACGCGGCAGAAGGCCGTTATTTTTATTGTTAAAAACCAAAACGCCTGTGGTTTTAAAATTAAACAGCACACCCAAAACGGTGCTAAATAACGGAGCTAGAATTTCGCCAAAACCAAGCGCGACAAAAAAAACGAAACAAGCGTATCCAAAAGCCGTATTAAGCGCGCCGACAAATAAAAATTTTATAAATTTTACGTCTAAACGGGTTATATTTGCAACATAATTTATCATAAATTATCGTCTTGCGGCAGCATTGCGGCGGAGTCGTCGGTTTCGTTTTCAACGGATTTGCCGGTTTTTATGCCTAGTTTTTCAAGAGCGGCCGCGCGGCTTAAAATGCCGCCTTTCCCGCGCAATTTTATCATAGCGTCTTCATAAGTATTTTGACTGCTTTTCATAGCCGAGCCGAGTTTTTCCATTTCAGAGAGAAAAGCTATGACTTTTTTGTGCATTTCCTCGCCGTTTTTTACGATTTCGGACATGCTTTTATTCGTTTTATCTATGCGCCATAAGCCCTCTATAATATGAATTATCGGAAATAAAGACGAAGCCGTCGCTACGGCAACGCGTTTTTCCGCGGCAAAAGCCGCGAGGTTTTTATCATAATCCAGCGCGGCGATATACGCGTATTCAACCGGAATAAACATTATTGCAAAATCAAGCCCGTTTTCTTTAAGAAGTTTTTGATATTCTTTGCCGGATAGATTTTTTATGTGATTTCTCAGAGCTTCGATATGTTCCTTAATGTGCCGTTCTTTTTTGCTTTCTTCCATCTCGTTTATCCATTTTGAATAATTTTCAAGCGACATTTTCGAATCCACTATGACGCGCCGCTTATCCGGCAGATTAATTATAAAATCCGGATAATTTTTGCCGCCGTCCGCGTCTTTTAAAAACTCCTGCTTTAGGTAATGAACGCCTTCTTTAAGCCCGCCGGCCTGCAAAACGTCTTCCAAAATTATCTCTCCGAGATTGCCCTGCGCTTTTTTACTCTGCAAAGCCTGAGTTAAATTCGAGGCTTCCTTTGCCAGATTTTGATTTAAAGTCTGCATATGGTTTAACTGCGTTTCAAGCCGCGCGTTTTTATCGATGGTTTCTTTTTCAAGATTTTTTATTTCGGTTTTAAATTTCTCTATATTTTCGGCAAGCGGGTTTAAAATTTCAAAATTCTTAACGCTTAACTCGACGGATTTTTCTTTAAGCATTTTAGAAGCCAGCTCTCCAAACTGCGCGGCCGCGCTATTACGCAGAGCGGAAAAATATTCTTCCTGCTTTGCCTGCATATCTTCGAGTTTTTTCTTTTCCGCTTCCAAAACGGCTTGTTTTACGCGAAGTTCGCCCAGTTCCTTATTGTCGGCAAAAAATCTGCGTCCGACAAAAATCCCAAGCATAAGTCCTGCAAGCGTTCCGGCCAAAACCGCAAAAATTAAATTCATATAAATATAATACAAAATTTTAAAAACCGCTTTCTGAAAATAGAAATTTGAGCAATGCTGAAATTTGATATAATTTTTTGATAATGGCGACTATTATTTATTTACTAAAAAGCATAGACAGTATTATCTACGCCTCGTCTATAGGCATGGGCATAATATTCTGCTTCACAGGCAAAGGCGCGTTTAAAACTATACTTTTCATTCATTTGTTTTCATACTCGACTTTGATTTTACTCAGTTGGTTTTTATGCAGACATTATTTTAACGCGCCCTTTGAAATAATAACGCTGACAGGAATGGGAACTTCTTTTGTGCTGATATGGCTTGTCGCCGTTTCAATTGTCAATGCGTTTTATTTGCACGTAACGGACACTCCTTTTCCATGGAGTTTTGACGCGACAATATCTTTAATCTCTCTTGCTTTGACGGCAGAACAAATTTTAATCGCTTTTTTTGCTCGGATATAACAATTTATCATGCCAAAAAGTTTTAAATATATTACAGACGCCAAAGCGAAAATCCTTATACTGGGCAGCATGCCGGGCGAAGCTTCGCTTAAAGCAAAAGAATATTACGCTTACAAACATAATAAATTTTGGGAAATAATTTTTGATGCTTTTGAAGAAGGCAGAGCGCCGCTCGACTATAAGGATAAATTAAAAACGCTAAAAAAAAACAATATAGCCTTATGGGATACTTTGCAAAAATGCAAAAGAAAAGGCAGCCTTGACGGCAATATTGCGGGAGAAACTCCCAATAATGTTCCGCTTTTGCTTAAAAAATATCCGCATATAAAAAAATTGCTTTTTAACGGGCAGGCGGCTTTTAAATACTTTGTAAAACATTTCGGCAAGCCGCAGAAAGATTATATAGTTCTGCCTTCAACCAGCCCGGCAAACGCCGGCGTAAACTTTAAAGAAAAACTCGCAAAATGGAAAGCCGCTTTAACCGATATCTAGTCCGTAGAATGAAAATAAATTCTACCGGTTGGCGCATACGGGGCAGGAAGGATTTTTGATAAAGTTACGCAGCCTGTACTCGCCTTCGGCGTGATTGATAAGCAAAGCTTTATTGACAAGCAAATTTCCAAGACCCAAAATATGCTTTATTATTTCAACGGCCTGCAAACTGCCCATAGTTCCCGCGTGCGCGCCTAGTATGCCGAAGTACGCGGCATTGTCCAAAGTTTCTTTGCTTATGCCTTTATAAAAGCATT
>JAIRMX010000040.1 GCA_031258375.1 Elusimicrobiota bacterium
CGCGGAGCGCAACTTTATACTCTTGTTAAAAGTTTTGTTGAAGCGCAAAAAAGATATTATCTTATAAACGGCGAATATTCGACTAAATTTGATAATTTTGATATAACTCTTGAGGGAGCGACAAAACCTTCCGCAACTTCTTTCGGCCATTCTGTAAGTTCAACCGACGCCGTTCGCAGATTTGACAATTTTGAAATTACTTTAAACATTAACTCTACAGCCTTTAATGGCGTGATAGGGACAAATATCTCAGGCAAATACAAAAGTTCCGGAATAGCATATTATTTTCTTGGAAATAGTGGACTTCCTTTAAATCAATTGCATTGTTTTGAAAACACAGGAACTTTTACCCAGCCGGCCGGCTCATATTGTCAGGAAATAATGGGTTTTAAAACTTTAAAAACTACAGCATATAGTGCAAGATACTACGTGCAATAAAATTATTTACCATATTAGAAATTGGCTCTAATGACAAAAAATGTTGCTAGTAACGACATAGAAATTATTAAATATTATTTTTTAAGTTAATATGATAAAATATTATCCAAAATGCGGTGGTTTTAGCCTAAAGAAGCATGGTTTTTATAAACAAAAACAACGCCGAAGCATTACTCTATTTAGCGGCGTTGTTTTTGTTTGAAAAATCAAAATTTTTTAAACTTTTGATTTAATTTCGGCTATTTCTTCCGGCGAAACGTTTACTATATTTCTACATTTAGGATATCCGCTGCAACCCAAAAACGCGCCGCGCGCGCTGTTTCTGAGAACAAGCGCCTTGCCGCATTTGTCGCATTTGCGGCCGGAATCAATAGGCCCCGCGCCGGCAATTTTTTTCCCTTCCCCGTCGATTGAATAAGTGTTTTTACAAGCGGGATACCCGCTGCAAGCCATAAATCTGCCGCGTCTGCCGGATCGTATTACCATAGGCTTGCCGCATTTGTCGCATTTTTCACCGGTTTCCTGCGCGGGAACAAAATCCGCGCCGCCTAAATTCTTTTTGCCTTTGCATGAGGGATATTTTATACAGCCTAAATATTCGCCGTATTTGCTGCGGCGTAAAACCATCTCGCTTGCGCAAAGCGGGCATTTTTCATCAGCAACGATTTTAGCTTCGGGTTTTTTCATATTTTGCGAAGCATTATCCAGATCTTTCCTGAAACCAGCGTAGAAATCTTTTATAACGTCCGTCCACTTATGCGAACCTTCCGCTATATCGTCAAGTTTTTCTTCAACGCCGGCAGTATAAGACAAGTTCATAATATCTTTAAAAAAATCTTTAAGATGTTCGGTGACGGTTATACCCAAATCCGTTGCGAGCAATTTGTTGGTTTTTGGCTGTTTTTCAATATATTTACGGTCCATAATGGTTTTTATCGTCGGCGCGTAAGTGGACGGCCTGCCTATGCCGTGCTTCTCAAGCGTTTTGATTAAACTAGCTTCGTTATAATTCGGGGGAGGAGAGGTTTTATGATCTTTAGTCTCTATGCCGATAAGTTTCAATTTGTCTCCTTCGTTTAAAGCGGGAAGCAGCGCGCTGCTGTCGGAAGAATCGTCTTTAGAATCTCTTTCGTCGTCCTCTTCTTTATAAACGGACAGATATCCGTTAAATTTTATCGTCCTGCCGGTTGCGCGCAAAAGGCATTTATCCGCGCCGCCCGCGGATATGTCGACGGAAACCGTGTTGAAAACCGCGTCCGCCATTTGCGACGCCACAAAGCGCAGCCAAATAAGTTCGTAGAGTTTATACTGGTCCGCCGTTAAATAATTTTTTAAATTTTGCGGCGTGCGGTAGACGTCGGTAGGGTGAATTGACTCGTGCGCTTCCTGCGCTCCTTTTATTTTGCTTTTATAAGACGGCGCATAAGCCGGAGCAAATCGTTCCCCGTATTTTTCCTTAATAAATTTTTGCGTTTGAGACTGCAAAATTGAAGACACGTTAAAACTGTCGGTTCTCATATAAGTTATAAGACCGACCGTTTCTCCGCCTATTTCGACGCCTTCATAAAGGCTTTGCGCTATCTGCATAGTTTTCTGAGAAGAAAAACCTATTTTATTATAAGCGTCCTGCTGCATCGAGCTTGTGATAAAAGGCGGACGCGGTTTTTGCTTAACTTCTTTCTTTTCTATTTTTTCGACGATAATCGGGCCGTCGCGCAGCAAAGCGTTTACGGGCGCGAGAGATTCGTTATTTTTAAAAATTGTCGTTCTTACTTTATAATCTTCCGCAAACAATTTATACGTCGTGGTTTGTTCGGCATTTTTACCTTCCCATTTTAAAACGCGGGCGGTGAAATTCGGCCGCGCGTCCGGCTTTTCAAGCGTAGCCTTAATAGACCAGTAAACTTCTTCTTTAAAATCCGCGATTTCTTTTGCTCGTTCGGCAAGCAAACGCACCGCGACAGACTGCACGCGCCCCGCGCTTAAGCCGCTTGTAATTTTACGCCAAAGCAGCGGAGAGAGCTTATATCCCACAAGCCTGTCCAGAACCCGACGCGCCTGTTGGGCGTCCACCAAATTATGATCTATGCCGCGCGCATGGTCAAAAGATTCTTTAACCGCGGAAGGGGTAATTTCGTGAAAATAAATGCGGCGCATATTTTCCGGTTTTAATTTAAGAAGCTCTTGCAAATGCCAAGCTATGGCTTCGCCCTCGCGGTCGGGGTCGGTGGCAAGATAAACGGTATCCGATTTTTTAACGGCTTCTTTTAGTTCGTTTATTATTTTAGGTTTGCCGCTTGTTACATACGTGGGTTTGAAATTATTATTCTCGTCCACGCCGATTTCTTTTGCGGGCAAATCCCGCACATGCCCGAACGAACTGCGCACGATATACGAATTGCCTAATATTTTACTTATAGTTTTTTGTTTTGTTGGCGATTCCACGATAATTAACGCTTTGGCGGCGTTTGTTTTATTTGTTTCTGTTTTTGTATTTTTTATTGTCATTTCAATTTCCCTTTCATTTTTCCAATATGTGTATAAATTCATAAGTTGAATTTGCTTTATGATTTCTATTCCCAGTTTTATCCGCTTTGAACCTTTGATACTTTTGTTTAACTGCATCGTATTTCCCATATTTTTCATAATCGTTGCCGATTATACTTTTAGCCTCTTTTTTAAACATTCTTCCCGCTATGCCGGTTCGGGCAAATAAATCGCAAAAAGTTTTAAGAGAATCAATTTTGATTTCTTCCATATATCGTACGGCGCATTAAAATCTATTTTTTGCATATAGGCCGTCTTTGCAGTATATCAAACCGTTGACTTCCATTGCAAATAATATTCCCGATATCGTGGCAATATCCGTTTTTAATCCTTCGGCAATATCGTCCGTGGACTTAGCATCCTCCGCGATAATTTCCAAAACTTTTATCTCCTGCTCGGTTAAATCCTGTTTTGACTCTTCGTCTTTATTATAAAGTTTTTTTGTATCAAGCGCAAGTTTTGAATTTACGGGCAAAGCGTCGATAATATCGCGGGCGTCTACAACCACTGCCGCGCCCTCTTTAATTAATCCGTTCGTGCCTCTGCTTTGCGGACTGTCTATAGGGCCGGGAACAGCCAAAACGTCTATACCTTGTTCGAGAGCCATTTTTGCGGTTATCAGCGCGCCGGATTTTGCTTCCCCTTCTATCACTACGACAAGCCGCGATAAACCGGCAATTAATCTATTGCGGCGCGGAAAATGCGCGGCAAGCGGCGGGGCGTCAAAAGGAAGTTCCGAAATTATCGCTCCTCCCTCGTCAATTATGCCATGGGCAAGCTCTTTATTTTCCGCCGGATATATTCTGCCGATGCCCGTGCCTATCAAAGCCCAAGTAGGTTTTTTACTGCGCACCGCGGCCAAATGCGCCGCGCTGTCAACTCCGCGCGCAAGCCCGCTTACAAGCGTTATTCCGCTTTGCGCAAGATCTTGCGCAAGTTTAGTTGCGGCGCGTTTGCCGTAAGGCGTGATTTTGCGCGTGCCGACCATCGCGACGGGAACGGAGTTTTCAATATCTAAATTCCCGCGAATATAAAGCAAAAGCGGCGGCTCTTTTATATCGAGAAGCGGCGCGGGATAATCCGTCTCGCCTTTAAAAACTATTTTGCCGCCGGCTTTTTGAGTTCGCTCAAATTCGCGCGCTCCGTCCGTAGAATTGGCTGTTTTTAAAAAGTACTCGGCGGTTTTTAGGGAAATTCTGCCTTCTTCGCTCAAACCTCGCGAACTTTGCTTTAAAATATTTTGCGCGGAGCCGAAAATTTCCAAAAGCCTTTGCAGCCAATCAGTTCTTAAATAGCTGAAAGAATTTATTTTTATAAGCGCAATTTTTTCTTCGTCGTTGTAAATCATCTTTCTAATATATTTTATCAAATTGTTTGATTATAATAACCGGCGCGTGGTCTTGTTGCACAATTAAGAGACAAAAGGAAAGCGAGTAGTGTATACTTTTAGTATATGAAAAGAAAAATAAACACTGCTCAAAAGAATAACAGCAAAAGAAGCACTCCTAAGTCCAAAAAAACAATAATAAATATGTCAGAGTACAACAAAGCACTAGTGTAACGCGGGAATATCTCTGTTTACATCTCGGAGGCAATAGCTAAGAAAGCGTTCCACAAATCTCGCAAAACACATAAAGCGGGTCATCCGCAAACGTATAGAGACATCCTAATCGAGCTTATATTAACCTTGCGGGAACTATTTCGCTTGTCGCTGCGTCAGAGCAGCGGTTTTGCGGGAAATGTATTGTTGAATATGGGAATTAAGTGGCAGCTGCCGGATTACACTACGTTATCGCGTCGAATGACGAAAATGGAAGTAAAATATTGTAATAGGATTAAGCAAAGAAAAGAAAAAGGGATGGTACTCTTATTAGACAGTTCGGGCTTTAAGGTGTTTGGAGAAGGAGAATGGAAAGTAAGAAAACAAGGTATAGGGTACGGGAGAACGCGGCGCAAAAC
>JAIRMX010000166.1 GCA_031258375.1 Elusimicrobiota bacterium
CCGACGGTATTGACCTCGCCGAATAAAACGTAATTTATGCCCGTTTTTTGATACTCGCTTAAAGTTTTGCCAAGATTTCCGTAATCAACCGGCTCCGCATTATCAATTATGTCAAAATATCTGCTGCGCATTAAATCCGCGCGCACGACGGAAGCAATCGTGAGCGCAATTTGTTTTTCCTCAGGCATATTTTCATTTTTAAAATCAAAGCCGCCCATAGCGATTTTCGGCAAATTTTGCGGATTGTATTTGGAAGATATGCCGATATAAATATCGGTTTCTTTCGAGTAGAGCGCGACGGCAAAAAATGGAAGCAAGACGAGCAATATTGTCAAACGCTGCGGGAATTTCATTTTATTTTATTCCTTCAAGTATTTTTTTTGCTTCAGCCGCCGAAGGAGTGTTTTTGAAATCCTGAATAACAGATTTAAGATATGTTACGGCTTCTTCTTTTTTACTTATAGGCAGAATACTGCGGGCATATAAAACGCGGGCATTTGGCGTGTAACGGCTCTGCGGAAATTTCTCAAGCATTGTAGCCGCAGCCACAGCCGCTTTCTGATATTCTTTTTGATTGTAATAGCTCTCTGAAAGGAAAGTATACGCTTCTTCTATATTTTGACCTTCGGGAGCGTTTTTAATATATAAACTGAAACCGTTTGCCGCTTGTTCATACTGCGCGGCGTCAAATTGACTTTTGGCCTGAATAAAAATATCGCCCGGGAGCATTTGATAAGCGGTATTTTTGCCATTTTCAAGCGCAGCGGAAATATTATCTAATTTGGTCGAAATTGAATCTAATTTATAATCAAAATTATCAAGATTATCAACGGATTGCGTAAGCCTTATGGAAACGTCTTCCATTTGCTGATCTACGGAAATTTGATTGCG
The DNA here is from genome assembly GCA_031258375.1 of Elusimicrobiota bacterium. GTDB lineage: Bacteria > Elusimicrobiota > Elusimicrobia > Elusimicrobiales > Elusimicrobiaceae > Proelusimicrobium. The sequence goes on from JAIRMX010000166.1 coordinate 892, forward strand.
TTGAACGTCCTCAAGAGTTTTGTTTAAAGCCGCTATTTGCGTTTTCAAGATACCAATATCGGATTGGGTAACAATGCAGCCTTGTAAAAAAAGAAAGGAGCTTAATATGATAAAATTAAAAAATATATTCCTCAATTTCGGCATAATTAAGCTCCCTGCGTTTAAACTATTTGACGATAGTATCCGCTCTGCGGTTCTGCGCCCAGCATATTTCGTTGCGATCAAAACATACGGGCTTTTCTTCGCCGTAGGATATTGTCGTTATATTTTTTGCGGGAATGCCGCGTTTTACATAATAATCTTTTATTTCTTTAGCTCTTTTATCTCCTAGAGAAATATTATAGGATATAGTGCCTCTTTCGTCACAATTGCCTTCAACGGTAATAGAATTAAAAGCTTGCGTTTTCAGCACCTGCACATTTGCGTCAAGCACAGCCATCATTTCCTTAGTCAGCGTATATTTGTCCAACGCAAAATATATAGGCGCTAGATTAACGGTTACATCGGATATTACTCCGACGCCGTAAGAATTGTCGTCTTCTTCCAAAATAACGGTTTCATCCGCCGTAATCTCCGCGACTTCACCACGCGCGCCTGCGTCGGCGGCCGGCTGATCTTTAACGTTTTTGCTGCAAGCGGCAAAAATAACCGCCAAAACAAAAACAGACACTAGTTTAAGTATGTTTCTCATTGATACTCTCCTTAACCTTTACAATCTGCCTGCCTGACAAAGCAATCAATATTCTGTTAAACAAGCAGACATATAATATTAATGATAGCAGACTTTTGGCCTGCCGGTCAATGTTATTTTAATACGGACATATGTGATGAAATAAAAATAGAAGTCGTCTAATTTAAAATGATGTTTTGCAATTTGGGTATCCTTTTTTGCACCCTATATTCATTTTGAATTTCAGCTAATTTTATTTGTTAATATTTCTTTCTTTGAGTTTTAAGAGAATTTATATTAACCCTGCTATTTTAGGTATGGTTAAACTTAACGCGGGAATATATGTTACTATTAAAAGCAGCAAAATTAAAACCATAAAATAAGGGAGCAACGGTTTAATTACTTTTTCAATAGACACATTTGCCACTTTGCAACCCGTAAATAAAATTGCGCCTACCGGCGGAGTTATGCAGCCAATACAAAGGTTAAAAGTTATTACTATGCCAAAATGCACGGGGTTCATTCCAAATTGCGTTACAATCGGTAAAAATATCGGCGTAAATATTAAAATAGCCGGCGTAGGATCCATTACGCAACCAATTAATAAAAGAAGCACATTAATAATTAATAATAAAAATATCGGGCTGTTTGTGAGCCCAAGCATAGTCTGAGCAATTAAATTAGGTATTTTGGTAAAAGCCAAAATCCATGACATTATTGAAGACAAAGCAATTAAAAACACAATTACCGCGGTAAGTTTTGCCGCGTGCAGAAATATACTCGGCAAGTCTTTAATCTTGATAGTTTTATAAACAAAAGAAAGAAACAAAGCATAGCATACCGCTATGGCGGAAGATTCAGTGGGAGTAAATATCCCGCCTAATATCCCGCCGATAACTATTATAATTAACATTAAGCTTGGGAAAGCCGCCCAAAAAGTTTTTATAGCTTCTTTCAGCGTAATTTTTCTTTCCTCTGATTTATATCCTTTCTTTTTTGCCAAAAAGATTGTCAAAACCGCAATGCCCAACCCCCAAAGTATCCCGGGCAGATATCCCGCTAAAAATAAGGCCGTTATAGACACCCCGCCGGCAACTGTGGAATAAATGATTAAAGTATTGCTCGGCGGTATTAAAATACCGGAAGGCGCGGAAGCTATGTTTACGGCGGCGGAAAATCCTTCATCGTAACCTTCTTCTTTTTCCATAGGGCTCATAACCCCGCCAATAGCGGCACAAGCCGCAGAACCGCTTCCTGAAATCGAACCGAAGAGCATATTTGCGACGATGTTTGTTAGGGCTAATGCGCCGGGGAAATATCCCATAATAAACTTAGCTAAATTAACAAGTCTTTTTGCTATTCCTCCGGAATTCATTATTACGCCTGCTAAAATAAAAAACGGTATTGCGAGTAAAGTAAAAGAATTTGTTCCGGTAAATATTTTTTGCGCGGCCATTAAAGCCGCTTTTGCCTCCGGTAAAACCGCAAGCATAGAAAGCGCAGCCCCGGCACCGATACTTATGCTGATAGGTGCGCCTATACACAGAAGAAAGACTATCACCACAATCATTATTAGCCCGCAAATCAAAGCAGTACTCATTTTATTTCTCCTTTTTTCAGCTTAGCAAATTTTTTATAGATATCCAAAATATTGCAAAACGAATAAAAAGCCGCCAAAATGCCTCCGATAGGCAAGGCCATATAAATAATGCCTATCGGCACGGGTAAAGCCATATCAGTCTGATTCATTGAGTTTAAGGATATATATCCTCCGCCGTATCCTAAAACAATCAGCATAAAAAGAAAGATAACGCTTTCGGATATTATCCCAAAAATACATTGCATTTTTTTTGATACATTCATTACTATTATTTCTAAAGCCATATGTTCCCTTTTGCCTACCAAATATCCCGCCATTATCATAGTAAGCCACAAAAACATATATTTAGCCAATGCTTCGGTTATTGTGCTCGGATTGTTTAAAACGAACCTTGTTATGACCTGCCAGGCAACTAAAATCGTCATAAACATAAGCATAGTCCACGATATCGATTCAACAACTTTATTAATATTGTTCCTTATTTTTTCCATAATATAACCTCTTATTTGTCCGCCGTTTCTCTTACGGCGTCATATACTTTTTTAATATAGGGGTTTTTGCAAAGCTCGGCATGCAAAGGAGCGACAGCATTCCTTAAAGATTCAATGTCAACATCCTTTATAACTTTGGCGCCTCCTTTAACGGCTTCCTCCATACTTTTTGTTTCTTCTTTTGTCCAAAGCTCTCTTTCGTATTCTTCCGCTCTTTTCGCGGCTTCTTGAAAAGCCTTTTTATCTGCATCGGACAAACTATTATAAACTTTAGCGTTAACAATCAGATAATCCGGCACTATTAAATGTTTTGTATAAGAATAATACGGGGCGACTTCATAATGCTTTGAGTTGTTATAGGAGGGTTCGTTGTTTTCCGCTCCATCCACAACTTTTGATTGAATGGCGGTAAAAACCTCTCCAAATGACATTGGAGTCGCCGCGCCACCTAAAGCCTTCATCATTTTGGAATAAGTATCCGATTCGGCAGTTCTTATCTTCATTCCTTTTAAATCGGCCAGTCCGCGTATTGGTTTATGGGAATACATATTCCTCGTCCCGCCGGTAAAATAAGTTATTATTCTAAAATTAAACTTTTCCGTCTGCTTAAACAGCGGCGCGGTAAAACCCGTTTCAAAAAACTTTTTTTGATGTTCCAAATCATTAAACAAAAACGGCATCTCAAAAGTTAAGAAGCCGTCAACAAAACTTGAAATATTCGGATTACCGATAACGGCCATTTCTATAATACCGTATTGCACTTGCTCCAAAGTTTCTCTCTGAGGACCCAAGAGTTCGTTGGGAAAGACCTCAAAACGATACCTGCCGTCTGTAAGCTGGGCAAATATTTCCCCCATTTTTACCATGGCAAGAGTTTCCGGGTGAGTATCTTTGTGGATAACGGCCACGTTCCAGATTTTTGCGCCGGAATTTTTGCCAGCATTGCAACCGCTTATAAAAAATACGCAAATCACAAAACACAAAACCGGCAAGATATTTTTTATTTGTTTCATTACATTTCTCTTATATAATTTTTATAGAATTACGCCGTTTTTGAATATAGATATTTCTCTATATCCGTTAATTTCGTTTTTTGTTTGAATCCTCCCGGATGCAGTATCTAAAATAAAATAAAAGAACTCTTTTGCAATCTCATCAACAGGAATTCCTTTTAAAATCACGCCGGCGTCAAAATCTATCCAATTATTTTTATAATTAAATAAATTTGTATTCGACGAAATTTTTATAGTAGGCACCGGCGCGCCAAACGGGTTGCCTCTGCCGGTTGTAAATAAAATAATTTGTGCTCCACTTGCGGTAAGATTAGTCGTAGAAACCTGGTCATTACCTGGACCTGCCAGCAGATTGAGGCCGTGTATTTTAACATTTTGTCCGTAATCCAGAACGTCAACTACGAGAGAAAGACCGCTTTTCTGCGTGCAACCCAAAGATTTTTCTTCTAAAGAAGAAACTCCTCCTTTTTTATTGCCAGGAGAGGGATTCTCATAAATAACTTGATTATATTTTTTAAAATATTTTTTAAAATTATTTATTAAATCAATAGTTTTATCAAAAACTTCTTTTGAAGCCGCTCTTTCCATAAGCAGTGTTTCCGCACCGAACATTTCCGGTACTTCCGTAAGTATGGTACTGCCGCCGATATCCGTTAAAATATCGTTAATTATCCCACAAAGCGGATTTGCCGTTATGCCGGAAAAAGCGTCAGACCCCCCGCATTTAAAACCGACTATAAGTTTACTAGCCGGCAGGGTTTCTCTTTTAAAAGAACTTGTATAATTAACGAGTTCTTCTATGATTTTTAGCCCTGCTTCAATTTCATTATCGCTATTTTGCGCTACTAAAAACTTTACTCTATCCGAGTCATATTGGCCGAGGACAGGTTTAAAACTTTCCAAATTATTGTTTTCGCATCCTAAACTTAAGACAAGAACTCCGCCGGCGTTTGGATTGTTTATAAGGCCTTTTAGTATGTTTTGAGTCGTCAAATGATCATCGCCAAGCTGACTGCAGCCCATATTATGGGGAAAAGCGAAAATACCGTCCGTTCTGTTTTTAAATAATTCATTTGCTTTGCGTTCTAGAATTTTAGCCGTCGTGCCTACGCAGCCTACCGTAGGTATAATCCAAATCTCGTTTCTTACTCCGACGCCGCCGCTTTTTCTTTTATATCCTTGGAAAACCGCGTTTTTGAAAGAATTTACTATCGGTTTTTTTTGCTGGGGTCCATGATAAGAGTATTCCAATATACCATCTAGATTTGTTTTTAAATTATGCGTGTGTATGTGCACGCCCTTTTTTATATCCTGCGTCGCGTGCCCTATCGGATAACCATATTTAATAATATTCTCGCCGTTTTTTATCTCTTTTATTGAAAATTTATGCCCAAACGGTATTTTATCCAAAAGAACAAAACCGTCAACAGTTTCTCCTGCGGACAAATCAGACAAAGCTACTGCCACATTATCCGCCGAATTAATGATTACAAATTTGTTTTTCTCGCTCATTTTATTTTACAAGTCCGGCAACGACATCTCTGATGGATTTATCGTTGAGTTTTGATAAATAAAAAGCGGTTTTTTCCTTAAGACCGCTTATGGACGTTAAATCTCTGCCGCTCCAAAAACTTTTATTTGACAGAACTGACTTTGATATTTCTGCGGGATCTTTGCTTTGCCAAATTTCCGCAAAAAAAGATAAAACGGCTTTATCATCTTTAACTACATATTGCGAATTGTCTGCCCTTACAGCGTAATATAAATCTCTCTCCTCATCGCGTTTTACCTGATAAAATTTTATAAAAGCCGCCAGAGAGAAGCTTAAAAGTCCCGGCAACGCATTTTTTCTTTTGATATATTCCAATAGGGAGGGCAGACACCTTGCGTTAAATTTCGAACAAGAATTTAAAGAAATATCCAAAAGATTGTGCTTTATATACGGGTTTGCAAAACGTTCTTTTACAGCATTTGCAAAAGTTTCGAGCTCTTTTTCGGCAATATCCAATGTAGGCATAATTTCTTCCACAAATAATTTATCTAAATATTTTGTAAATACCGGGTCATTCATAAAATCTAATACGGTGTTGTGTCCGGCAAGATAGGCCGCTAAAACAGTTGCCGTATGTCCGCCGTTTAAAATACGCACTTTTCTCATCTTATACGGGGCAACATCGTCTGTCCATATGACCTTGCCGGAACTTTTATGTACTGGCAAAATACTTGCCCATTCTTTTTTGCCTTCTATTACCCAAAGGTTAAATATCTCACTAGTTACCAGCGCGTCGTCTTTATATCCCAACTTTTCTTCAAACTCAGCTATATTATTTTTAGGGTAGCCGGTTACAATCCTATCCACTAAAGTATTTGTAAATTTATTGGCTTCGTCTATCCAATCAATAAAATATTTTTCTAAGTTCCATTCCTTTGCATAGCGCAAAACAATCTTTTTTAGTTCCGTACCATTATAATCAATAAGCTCAACTGGTAAAAAAAGCAGGCCTTTTGTTTTATCGCCGTTAAATTCTTTAAACCTTTCATATAAAAATAAAGTTATTTTCGCTGGGAAAGACTCAGGCGGATTATCCGTAAGCTTGTCGCCGTATTTATATACAATACCAGCTTCTGTGGTATTGGAAATAATTACTTCCAAATCGGGTTTTTTTGCCAAAGACATCAACGCGTCAAAATCTTTATACGCGTTTATGCAGCGCGAAACCGAAGTAATTTTTTGAATTTTTTCTACAGGTTTCCCATTTTCTATCCCGCGCATCACAAGCGTGTAAATGCCATTCTGCACGTTAATTTTGTCGCCTTGTATTGCCGATGGAATAGGCTCGCAAAGTACAATGCTTCCTTTGTAGCTACCGTTTTCATTGGCGGAGTTTATCATCCAATCCGCAAATGCCCTTAAAAAATTACCTTCTCCAAACTGTAATATTTTTTCAGGATAATTACCATATATTTTTTTTGTTATTTCATTTATCGTTTTCATTTGTATAATAAACTGTCTAGCATATATTTTCTTTTTTATAGCATTTTTACTTCAAAAATACAAGTATTTGTAAGACATAAGGGTCTTGTTGCACAATTAGGTAAAGAACTAGCCAAAGTACAACACAAACCATAACACCACTCCAGCTATTCTCTAAACTGCGTATTTTGGCAGTCCCAGCTTGTTAAATCTATTTATT
>JAIRMX010000053.1 GCA_031258375.1 Elusimicrobiota bacterium
AGGACTTCCGCTTAAAAAGTGCAAACAACGCGAGTATCTGGACTGGGCTGTGAAAGCTTTCAAGCTTACCAATCAGGAGGTAGCCGCAAAAACGCAGATACATACGCATATGTGCTACTCGGAATTTAACGAGATTCTCAAAGATATTTACGCGATGGATTCCGATGTGATTTCTATAGAGGCCTCCCGCAGTAGAGGGGAAATAATAGGGGAATTCGAGAAAATTAATTATGACCACGGTATAGGTTTGGGAGTTTATGACATACATTCTCCCCGCGTGCCTTCGGAAGAGGAAATTTTATCCGTAATAACCCGTTCGGTAAAAGTCATAGACAAAACGTTGCTTTGGGTAAACCCGGATTGCGGTCTAAAAACGCGGACTTACGCTGAAATCGTACCCGCGTTAACAAATTTGGTAGCGGCGGCGAAAAAATCCAGACAAAAATATAAATAAATTTGTTTTTGCCATATGCAAAAATAATGGAATACGGATAAAAGGGGTTATATTTTGATTATATCTAATTGTTATAAGAATAAAAAGCAAGTGCTTTCTTTTGAAATTTTCCCGCCTAAAAAAGAAGCGAATATTTCAAAAATTTACACCGTGCTTGAAGAAGTCTTTCCGCTTAATCCTGATTTTATCAGTGTTACTTATGGAACGGCCGGAGCGGGTGTTCCCGGCAAAACGGCGGAGATAGCGCAAACCGTGTAGCAAAAATATAAAACGCCGGCGCTTGCGCATTTAACCTGCGCGTTCACAACGCGCGGTGAAATCAAAAAAATATTGGAGGATCTGACGCTGCGCGGCGTAAAAAATGTCCTTGCGTTACGCGGCGAATATCCCAAAGACAGTACTATTGTAAAAAGACAAGATTATAATTATGCATGCGATCTTATAAGACATATTAAAAAAGAAAATTCTTCCTTTTCGGTAGGAGCTGCTACGTATCCTGAGGGACATATAAATTGCGACGATATGTATGAAAGCATAACGCATATGCGGGCAAAACAAGACGCGGGCGCGGATTTTTTTCTCACTCAATTGTTTTTTGACAACGATTTGTTTTTTCGTTTTTTTGAAGCTACGCGCGCGTGCGGGATAAATAAGCCTATATCGGCGGGAATAATGCCTATATTGAATCGCAAACAAATTGAGCGCATGATTTTTATGTGCGGGGTTTCACTGCCTTCACGCATAATAAGGTTATTGTATAAATACGAGAATGACGAAGTTTCTTTGCGTAAAGCGGGCATAGAATATGCCGCCAGACAGGCGCAGGAGCTTTTGAGAAATAAAGTTGACGGCATACATATATATACGATGAATCAGCCCGATATCGCGCAAATAATATCGGATTACGTAAGGGCACGGGATTTTAAGTAAGTTCAACTAAGTGTTTTTGCGGCTTCTTTAAGGTTTTGCATTGCAATATCAAGCGTGGCGCGCGGACAAGCGATATTCATACGCATAAATCCGCTGCCTCCAAGACCAAATATTGAGCCGCAGTTTAACCAAATTTTTGCTTTGGTTAAGAAAAAGTTTTCGAGTTCTTTATCGGTCAGCTTAAGAGTGCGGCAGTCAAGCCACATTAGGTATGTGCCTTCGGGATTGATGAGAGAGATACCGCAGTTGATATCATCCATGGACTGTTTTAACAGCTTAATGTTTCCCTGCAGATAAATAAGCAACTCTTCAAGCCACGCAGTCCCATACCGATAGGCCGCCTGAGCTGCGATTAATCCCAATCCGGAAGGATTGCTGTATCCGGTTTTTAAACATTCTTGTTGCACGGCGCCGTGAAGCGATTCATTGGATATTATCATGCTTGCATTATGCAGATTTGCAAAATTAAAAGTTTTTGTAGGGGAGATACAAGTTATAGTGTTGTATGCGAATTGTTCTTTGATTGTTGCCATAACGGTGTGTTTGTGCCCCGCGTAAACAAAGTCGCAATGGATTTCATCTGAGATAATTTTCACATTATGCTTTAGACATATTTCACCCATGTTTGCAAGCTCTTGTTTATTCCACACGCGGCTCACGGGATTGTGAGGAGAACACAAAATAAACGTTTTTACATTATTTTGTTTTATTTTATTCTCAAAATCTTCAAAGTCGACTTCATATTTGCCGTTTATAAGTTTAAGTTCGCTTATTACGGGTTTACGGTTATTGGAACGGATTATTTTTTCAAATGGGTAATAAACGGGTTGGCAAAAGAGAACGCCTTCCCCTTTTCGTGCAGTAGCGCGTATGGCGGCGCCGAGTGCAAAAACAACGCCCGGCACAGTAATTGCCCAGTTTTTTTGGATATCCCAGTCAAAGCGCGTTTTATACCAATTAAGAAGAGCAGTCCAATAAGAAGCGCCGGGCTCGCTGTAGCCAAATACTCCGTGTTCAACTGTTTTTTTGAGACTTTCGAGCACTTCCGGCGGCGCTTTAAAATCCATATCAGCCACCCACATTGGGATAGCATCAAGCGGTTTGTCGTAACGCGCGTAATCGTATTTTATTTGCCCTGTATTAAGACGGTTTATGGTTAAATCAAAATTGAATTTAGTCATTTAAGTTATTATATTAAATTAAGGAGATATTTTATGAAAAGATATAAAAAACAAGAAACGGCTTTTATCCACGGTGGCATTTACGGGGATGATAAAACGGGAGCGGTCAATGTTCCCATTTACCAGACGGCAACATATCAATATGAAGCGCCGGGACGCTTTGGAGGATATGAATATTCTAGAACGGGCAATCCTACAAGGGCTGCTCTTGAAGTTCTTGCGGCTGAGTTAGAAAACGGCACCGACGGTTTTGCTTTCGCCTCCGGTATGGCTGCGGTTACAGCGGTTCTAAGTCTGTTTAAAGCCGGAGATAAAATTTTGATTTCAAGCAATGTTTACGGCGGTACTTTTCGTGTATTGGAGGATATTTTTAAAAATTTTGACATTGGCTATATACTTGCCGATACGGAAGATTTAACCGCGCTTGAGCGCGTTATAACGCCGGACACCAAAGCGGTTTTCTTTGAAACGCCAACAAATCCGCTCATGCGGATTGCGGATTTAAAAGGCATTGCCTCTCTTGCGAAAAAACACAAACTGCTTTCTATAGTAGATAATACTTTCATGACGCCTTATCTTCAGCGCCCTCTCGATTTCGGCATAGATATAGTAATACACAGCGCGACGAAGTATCTGGGCGGACACAGCGATATTATTGCGGGACTTGTAGTGGTAAATTCTAAAGAATTAGGGGAAAAAGTACGCTTTATTCAGAATTCTGCCGGGGCGATATTACAACCTTTTGATTGCTTTCTGCTGCTGCGCGGAATAAAAACGCTTGGAGTCCGCATGGATAGACATGTGAAGAATGCGCAAGTCGTGTCGGATTTTTTAAGATCGAACCGCGCGGTAAAAAAAGTTTATTACCCCGGTTTTAAAGACAGCGCGGGCTACCACGTAAATGCGGCGCAGGCTAAAAACGGAGGAGCAATGACAGCTTTTGAACTTAAAGAAGGCTTTAGCGTAAATAAATTTTTCTCCGCGCTTAAAATGATTGTTTTGGGAGAGAGCCTCGGCGGGGTAGAATCTTTAATCTGTCATCCCGCCACTATGACTCACGCCGCTATGCCTGAACATATTCGTAAACTTGCCGGTATAACGGAAAACATGGTACGTTTTTCTCCCGGTATAGAAGATGTTGATGATATTTTGGAAGATATTGGTTTTGCGCTTAAAGCTTCAAAACGGTAACATTGTATTTCCTTTGTTATATAAAAACGGCGAAAGGATATTTTAAATGCTATTTAGATAACATCCAAAATATAAAACTAAACATCAGTATTCCAAAGGCAAATAAGCTTATAACGGAAGGAATAAACGACGCTACCAAAGCAAAAAAGGTGCTTATTTTGGAAAGTCCGTACGCTTTGTGCATCATAAATAAAACGACTAAGGTTTGAAATAGCAAAACAATTAAAACAATTATAATCCTAAACGGCGCGAGCGAAGGTATTGCCGCGCAGACAAGCGCAAAAGCCACAAGCAGCGTTTTTGTAAATTCCGAAAGACCTATAAGCACAAATAATCCCGCCGCGCGGCCTTTGCCGGTGGCGAGCTCTAAAAATAAATGCGCCGAGGATGAAAAAAAGAAGCCTATACAAACGTTAAAAAATAAAAATCCGACCGTACCCGCAGTAAATCCAAACGAGCTGAATTTTTTGCCGGATTCCAACGCTATCATCATCATAAGACTCAGCGCTCCGCTGAAATAACCCAGCAAGGCGAGCGTCAAACGTCTCTCCTGCATGATTTTATTTATTTCTTCTCCCGGCTTTACGGCGAAATTAAAAAGAGTATTAAAAAAATGCATAGTTTTCACCTTTTAATAAGTCCATAAATAAGCCACTCTGGGCGCGGATAATTCCTCGATGGAATTCATAAATCCCAATTTATTTTCCATGCCGGACATAGACAACGCGAAAGTATCAAAAAAATTATTACTGCGCGGCGCGAGCAATTTAATGTTTTTAACGCCGCTCATCGTTTCAAGATATTCTTTTGCTTTTTCCTCTCCTCCGAGATCGTCTATTAGGCCGAGCGCTTTTGCGCGCGCGCCGGTAAAAATACGTCCGTCGGCATAAATCTGCAAAACCGCGTCGTCAATATGCGGCCTTGCGGTTTTTATTGCGTTGTAAAACTGCTGATAGCTGTCGTTTATCATTTCCTGGAGAAGGACGATTTCTTCTTCGGTCATAGGGCGGTACGACGCTCCGATGTCTTTGTATTTGCCGGACTTCAAAGGTACGAATTTAATGCCGATTTTTTCAAACAATCCTTCAAAATTATTTGCCTGCATTATGACGCCGATGGAGCCGGTTATGGTTCCGGGCTGGGCTATAATTTTATCCGCTGCCGCGGCGACGTAAAATCCGCCTGAAGCCGCAACGTCTCTAAGAAGCGCGACAACCGGTTTTCTTTTAGATCTAAAGTATAAAATTGAAGAATAAATATCCTGTACCGCGCCTATAGTTCCGCCCGGCGAATTTATATCGACTAACAAAGCCTTAATTTCTTTTTTGTCCGCCAGCGTTCTTATGCGTTTTGAGATGGAGGAAGCATTTTGCCTTGCGCTAAAACCGGAGTTTGTAGTTTCTTGAATAGTCCCGTAGATTTTAACTACGGCCGCTCCTTCCTCGCGGGTTGCGATTTTAAGCAGAGCGGCGGTTTTCTTTTCGTCTTTTTCGGAAGAAACAGTTTCGGTATGTACGCGCGCTGCGGAACCGTTAAAAATTATGTAAAGGCCGCTTAACATTGAAATTGAAAAAACGGTTGTCAAAAGGCCGAGCCATATTTTAACCGGCAGATTTTCGTCTTTTCTATTTAAAGCGGATTCGGCAGACTTTATTTCTTCTTTCGTTTCTGTTTCCTGAGAATCTAATTTTTCTTTTTGCTCTTGTTCTTGGGTAATATTTTGATTGTTGTCTTCCATTTTAAAAAGTCTCCGTTTTCAAGTCGATATATCTGTCTTTATAAATTAAATAATAGCATATCTTTCATTTGCGCGGGTAGAATTTTTTGGCTATATGGCCAAATTTATTGTAAAATAATTCTATATAGTATAAAATGTTTTAAAGCAATAATTAAGGATATTACTTATGTCAATATTACCAATGATGTTAGTTTTGTTATGCATTTCTACAGGGTGTTTTGCAGTAGGCGCTGTTTCCGGAAGTAAACTTGGCAATAGTTATAATAGTTCCGTTACGCTTAAAACGGCTATGGTCTTTGTCGTGTCAAACCTATTTTCTCTTTCATTAAGCTTTATAGTGGGCAAATTGTTGTACGATTTAATAGCGCAGGTAACTACCTGGCTTGCTTTCGCCATGGTGTTTATAATTGGCGTACGCTTACTTTTGGAATCCATAGAAAAATCGCCCAGTTTAAATTATACCGATATAGTTCAGGGTAATTATCTTATACGCGTAGCCGTGCAGGCGAGCGTAGATTCTTTTATGCTTGGTTTTGCAATAGCATTATTTCACAGCGCAAAAGTATTTTTGCTTGCGCTTTTTTTATCCGCGGCTTTTAATTTCTTTTTTACGCTTTTCGGCCTGTCGCATGGCCATACTTTTCCGAAAACCGTTATAGGAAAGAGAATGGAACTTGTTGCCGGCATTATAACGATTGTGACGGCAATCGGGTTTCTTCTGGCGTCAAATAATTAGCGTTTATTTCATTAAAGTTATAGAAAACGCTGCCGAGCAGTAGCGTTTTTTGTAATGATAAGGACAGTTATGGAGCATAATTTACCGCTTAAAAAAATTTTAATAAGCGAAAAAGCAATAAATAAAAGAGTAAAAGAACTCGCCTTGCAAATATCGCGCGACTATGAAGGAAGAACGCCGGTTTTCGTGGGGATTTTGCGCGGCGCGGTTTTATTTTACGCCGAATTAATAAAGAATATCGTAATAGATTGCAATATTGATTTTATGTGCTTATGCTCTTACGAAGGCACTCAATGCGCGGGCAAGCCGAGGACAATTCTCGACCTGCGGGAAGACATAGCAAACCGCCATGTCGTTTTGGTGGAAGATATCGTAGACACCGGCGCTACGGCGCTTCAGCTTTTGGAAATGCTAAAAATAAGAAAGCCCGCGTCTGTGGAGTTTTGCACTTTGCTCGATAAACCTTCCAACAGAAAAGTGGAAATTGTCCCCAAGTACGCAGGTTTCGCGATAGAAAACGAATTTGTAATAGGATACGGCCTTGATTACAACGGGCTTTACCGTAATTTGCCGTTTATAGGAGTTCTAGATGAAAACAAACAATAAAAAACAAATGCCTCAAATACCTTTGCGCCAAATATTATTTTGGATATTTGCCTTTATTATCGTGCTGTCGATATATTCGAAAATAGGACAAAGTACGGAAGTAAAAAATTTGGATTATTCGGACTTCAAATCTAAAATATCAAGCGGAGATATACTAAAAGTCTCAATCGGCGCGGATACTATTACCGGCGCTTATAAGGATGAAGGAAAAGAATCAAAATTTAAGACTATAAAAATAGATGACAATAACCTTGTGCAAGAACTTATCTCCGCAAAAATCCCTTTTAAAGGAGAGACTGATAAAAGCTGGGTTTACAGCCTGGTTATGAATATCGGCTGGATATTGCTTTTTGTGCTGGCATGGTGGTTTTTGTTTATACGTCCGCAGAAAGGCGACGGCAGAAGCGCGCTTAATTTTGCAAAATCCAAAGCTAAACTTCAGGAACCTTCCGATAGGGACGTAACTTTTAAGGATGTGGCCGGAATTGAAGAGGCCAAAGAAGAAGTGCAGGATATAATCAAATTTTTAAAAAATCCAAAACACTTTCAGAAACTCGGCGCGAAACTGCCAAAAGGCGTTTTGCTTTACGGCGCGCCGGGCACGGGCAAAACTTTGCTTGCAAAGGCCGTCGCGGGCGAAGCGAAGGTGTCTTTCTTTTCGGCTTCGGCTTCGGAATTCGTCGAAATGTTTGTGGGCGTAGGCGCGGCGCGCGTGCGAGATTTGTTCAATAATGCAAAAAAGAACTCTCCGGCAATTATTTTTATTGACGAACTCGACGCGGTCGGCCGCAGGCGTTTTGCGGGCATTGGCGGCGGACATGACGAAAGAGAGCAGACTTTAAACCAACTGCTTATAGAACTTGACGGTTTTGAATCAAAACAAGGAATTATTTTAATGGCTTCCACAAACCGCCCCGACGTGCTTGACCCCGCTTTAACCCGTCCGGGACGTTTTGACAGACATATAAATATTCCCGCGCCGGATATGAAAGGCCGTAAGGAAATTTTAGAAGTACACGCCAGAAAAGTAAAAATGTCTGCTGAAGTTAATTTGGAAGTGATTGCAAAAGGCACGCCGGGCTTTGTCGGCGCGGATTTGGCAAATGTCATAAACGAAGCCGCAATTTTGGCCGCGCGCAACGATAAAGAAG
>JAIRMX010000080.1 GCA_031258375.1 Elusimicrobiota bacterium
TGGACTTAGGAGCGCTTCTTTTGCTGTTATTCTTTTGAGCAGTGTTTATTTTTCTTTTCATATACTAAAAGTATACGCTGCTCACTTTCCTTTTGTCTCCTAATTGTCCAACAAGACCACGGTGCTTAATTTAACATAAGCAAACTTATTGCCATGACAAACATTCCCACGAGAACGCCTAAAATCTCTTTATGTCCGTCGCCGTATTCGTTGGCGGTAGGCAGCAATTCGTCAAAAGAAATATAAATCATTATTCCGGCAACCGCGGCAAACACTATGCCGGCCGTAAGACTGTCGTAAATATTGCGCAGAAATAAAAAGCCTATTGCCGCGCCTAAAGGTTCCGCCATACCGCTTAGTGCGGAATACCAGAGAGCTTTTTTGCGGGAATTTGTCGCGCTGTAAATCGGCATAGCGACCGCCATGCCTTCAGGTACGTTGTGAATTCCTATTGCCGCGCATATAGAAATGCCGAGCGCGGGGCTTTCAAGCGCGCTCATAAAAGTAGCCAGACCTTCGGGAAAGTTATGAACGGCCATAGCCAAAGCGGTAAATATGCCCACTTTTTTGATTTTGTTTGAGTTAATCGTTTGACGGATTCCCGTCGGGATTTCGTCGTCCGTGATATGATGTTCGGGTATAAGCTGATCTATTATGCCCGCCAGGATTATCCCTCCAAAAAATGCCGACGTTCCTATCCAACGCGCGGTTTTTATCGAGTAGACACTATTTATCGCTTCTATAGAAACGGGAAGCAATTCCATAAAAGAGACAAAAATCATAACGCCGGCGGAAAATCCCATGCCTATAGAAAATATTTTCATATCGTCTTTTTTTACGATAAAAGAAATAAATCCGCCGGCCAGAGTTGCCGCTCCGGCGAGAAAACTTAAAAGTAATGCAAAAAGTATATTCTGCTGCATATTTTTATTTTACAGCCGTTTTTTATAATGGCCGACTATAGATTTATCTAACTAATAACAAAACACGGCAATAATATATAGAACTAAATTACGCCGAGTTCTTTTTTTAAATATTGTCCCGTGTGGGATTTGCCCGACGCGGCAATTATATCGCGCAAATTGCCCTGCGCTACGATGTGTCCGCCCTTGTCGCCGCCTTCGGGGCCTAAGTCTATAATCCAATCTGCGGTTTTTATAATATCAAGATTGTGTTCTATGACAAGCACTGTATTTCCCGCGTCGCTTAGGCGGTGCATAACGGAAAGCAGTTTGTCTATATCCGCAAAATGCAAACCTGTCGTAGGCTCGTCCAGAATATAAAGCGTGTCGCCTGTGGAACGGCGCGAAAGTTCGTCCGCCAATTTGACCCTTTGCGCCTCGCCGCCTGAAAGCGTCGTCGAGCTTTGCCCCAGTTTTATATATCCCAAGCCGACGTCTTGCAAAGTTTTCAAAATATTTTTAATTTTGGGTATGCTCTCAAAAAATATTACGCCTTCGTCAACGCTCATCGCAAGTACGTCCGCAATATTTTTGCCTTTGAATTTTACCTGCAAAGTATCTTCGTTAAATCTTTTGCCGCCGCATTCTTCGCAGCGCACGTAAATATCCGGCAAAAACTGCATTTGGATTTTTATAATGCCGTCGCCCTCGCATTTCTCGCAGCGGCCGCCTTTAACGTTAAAGCTGAATCTTCCGGCTTTATATCCGCGCCTTTTGGCCTCGGGCATTTGTGCGAAAAGCTCCCTTATATGCGTCCATGCGCCGGTATATGTGACGGGATTGCTGCGCGGCGTTTTGCCTATAGGATCCTGGTCTACTATAATGACTTTATTTATATGTTCAAGGCCATGCATCGATTTATATTTGCCCGGCGCGTCTTTGCTGGCGTAGAATTTTTTTGCGATCGCGCGATATAAAATATTGTGTATTAAAGTCGATTTGCCCGAACCGGAAACGCCGGTTATGCAAACAAAAAGCCCGAGCGGGATTTTTACGTCTATATTTTTCAAATTAAACTGGCAAGCCCCTTTTATTTCCAGCCATTTTTTACCCGGAACCTGCGGGTTTAAATTTGGCAAAATTTTGCGAGTTCCGTTAAGATAATCCGCCGTTATCGAATTTTTATCTTTCAGGAATTCTTCGCCGGGACCTTGCGCGGTTATTTTGCCGCCGAACTCGCCCGCGCCGGGGCCGAGCTCAATAAGATGATCTGCGGACATAATCGTGTCTTTATCATGTTCGACTATTATTAAGGTATTGTCAAGGTCGCGCAGGTTTTTAAGTGTGTCTATAAGCCGGTCGTTATCGCGGCTGTGCAGGCCGATGGTCGGCTCGTCCAGCACGTAAAGCACGCCCGTGAGACCGCTGCCGATTTGCGTCGCCAAATGAATACGCTGAGCTTCGCCGCCGGAAAGCGTTTGCGATTTGCGCTCAAGAGTCAAATAATTAAGCCCCACGCTGTTTAAAAACCCGAGCCGCGCCTTAATTTCTTTAAAAATTTGTTTGCTTATAAATTGTTCGCGCTCGGTAAGTTTAATATTATTTACAAAATCCAAAGCCGCGCTTACCTGCATTGCCGTTATTTGGGATATATTTTTGCCGCCTATGTAAACGCAAAGAGCTTCCGGCTTTAGCCTTGCGCCTTTGCGGACGGGGCAGGTGACTTCGCGCATATATTTATTATAAATTTCTTCGCGTACAAAATCGCTTTCGCTTTCTTCATGTCGACGTTTTAAATTGCCTATAACGCCTTCAAAATCCGAATATTTATTTGCCCAATGCACTTTATATTCAATGCCTTCGCCGCCGTAAAGCAATATGTGCTGCTGTTTTTTTGTCAATTGCTTCCAAGGCTTGTTCATAGGTATTTTTTGAGCTTTACAAACGGAATTTAAAATTTCGTAATAATATCCCGCCCAAGAATTTTTCCAGCGGTTCGTACGGTTGGTGACAGGAGATTCCCACGCGGCTATCGCGCCTTCGTTTATACTTAAAGCTTTATCCGGCACTACCAGATCTTCGTCAATTTCTATTTTAATGCCGAGCCCGTTGCACTCCGGGCACGCGCCTTGCGGCGCGTTGAAAGAAAATAAACGCGGCTCCAGCTCGCCAAATCCGATGCCGCAGGTTGTGCAGGCATTGCTTTCGCTGTAAGTAAAAAAATCTTTCCCGTTTTTTATCTTGACAAGACCTTTTGAGTATTTTACGGCAAGTTCCAAAGCGTCGGTTACGCGCTCTTTCTCCGCTTCGTCTATAAAGATTTCGTCTATAACCAAATCAAGCTCGTGTTTTTTATAGCGCGCGAGAACAGGGGGGGAAGATAAATCGTAAGCTTCGCCGTTAGCCAGTATTTTTACAAAACCTTCTTTTTTAAGTTTGCTGAAAAGCTCGTCATAAGTTCCTTTTTTACCCTGCACTACGGGAGCAAGAAGCATAACCGTTTTCTGATTGAATTTTTTTAAAATATCGCTTGTTATGGCCTGTATAGACCATTGTTCGACAGCTTTGCCGCAATTTGGGCAAAAGCGGCTGCCGATACGCGCGTATAATAGACGGAAATAATCGTAAATTTCCGTTACCGTCGCAACCGTGCTGCGCGGATTACGCGAGGGGTTTTTCTGCTCTATGGAAATTGCGGGCGAAAGGCCGTCAATCATTTCAACGTCCGGCTTTTCCATAAGTTCTAAAAATTGCCGCGCGTAAGCGGACATGCTTTCAACGTATCTTCTTTGGCCTTCGGCGTAAATAGTGTCAAACGCAAGAGAACTTTTGCCCGAGCCGCTTAGTCCGGTTATTACGACGAGCTTACCGCGGGGTATTTTCAAACTGATATTTTTTAGATTGTGCGTTTTTGCGCCGGTGATTGTTATAAAATCCATATCTTATTATATAATTTATAGAAACGTATTGCTTTGCCTAGAAGAATAAGTTGATATAAAAAGTCCGCTAAATTTGTTTTGATGTAGAAATATAATTATTGGGCTTTTTCATAGTTCATAACATCTGTGATTGCGGTGTTGGTTTAATTGAGTAGAGTTCACTTTCACGGCAAGGCCGGTTTTGCTTATACTTTTGCAAAAATTCTCATATCTGGTGTCTATTTTGCCGCAGCATTCTTTTCTGTTTGGATACTTGCTTTTAGATGCCCATACGAAATAAACTAAATCAGATTCTTCCCAAGGTTTACGCGCGACCACAACGAGGCCGGTATTGCCCCAGTAAGACGGATTAAGAATAAAATTTTCACAGGTCATTTGGTCGTAACGACCGAAAGTACAGCCGGGATATTGTATATTCATCTGCGAATAAGTTTCATTTATATGATTATCTGGAGGATAACTTCCGTTAACTAAATAATAAAGTTCCAATTCCTTTATCCAATTGTTTGTTGCGATCTCCATCTCGGCAAATTGCGATTTGAGAATGGATTTTTGATACTGCGGCAGGGCAATAGCGGCGAGAATGCCGATAATAACTACGACAACAAGCATTTCAATTAAAGTAAATGCTTTTTTGTTTGTGGTGTTCATAATACTTTCTCCATACATAAAATAAGTCTTTGCATGCGCAAAGACTTTACTATCTTTACTAAACTAAAACAGTTAAATTTAAAATTGGAAATGAAAGTGAAAGCAGAGAATTCTCCCTTTAGTAAAGGGAGCGCCGCTTTGGCGGCGAGGGATTTAATATTGT
>JAIRMX010000091.1 GCA_031258375.1 Elusimicrobiota bacterium
GGGTATGCGCACAGAAATAAATTCCTCTGCGATGCAGCAGAGAAATATGAATATATATGCCAATCTCTACCCGGCGCGCGAAAAGCCTCTGTTCAAGACAGTAATCCCGGAATGATAAGATATTATATTGATTAAATTTTTTAAATCAACTTCAAACGATATTGTATCAATTACAAGAAACAAATATTTAATGTTCATTCGCTCCATTGTTTTTTGTATGCTGTATTCGAGATTAAAAACGTATTAAGGGGAGTAATAAAATTATTTGCCGATTATATTATGTTTCTGTTTTCGTTATTTATAATATCCAAAAGCCGCATATCGCTCGGGTATTCGACCATTTCTCTGGCTTTGGCAACTGACACCCAGTTAATCGCAAGAATTTCCGACGGATCATGGCGGCCTATGCGCCCTAGTTTTTTCATCAAATACCACTGCACGACTTTTCTTACTTGTTTGCCGTTGAGAGTAAAAGCATAACGCACCTTAAGCAGCGGACGCACGATATACGCCCGATAACCGGTTTCTTCAAGCACTTCGCGCATGGCCGCCTGACGAGGTGTTTCGCCCGGCTCGATATGGCCTTTTGGGAAAGTCCAAATTTTGCGCCCTTTCATACTTTTTACCTGCACGAGCAAAACTTTATTGCCGTCAAGCATAAGCCCGCCGCAAGAAAATTCCGGTATTATCATTAATCCTCCAGCAACTTTGCTAAATCATAAATTTTATTTTCCTCAAAATAATTACCGTAAAACTGCACTCCTATCGGAAGATTCTTATCGTCTCTGCCAAAAGGCGCGCTTATTGCCGGAACGCCAGATATATTCGCCGGCACCGTATATAAATCCGAAAGGTAAAGAGAAACTAAATCCTGCGATTTTTCCGCGATTTTAAAAGCCGTCGACGGGGACGAAGGCATAAGTATCGCGTCGATATCTTCAAAAACTTTTACAAAATCCCGTTTGATAATCGAAGCGACTTTTTGGGCTTTTAAATAATAATCCTGCGCGTGCGCGCTGCTAAGCGAATATGTGCCGAGCATTATTCTGCGTTTGACCTCATGGCCAAAAAACGAACGGTTTTTAAAAAAAGCTTCTTCTATATTATTTATTTCCGGCGCTTTAGCGCCATAGCGCAAGCCGTCAAAACGCGCGAGATTGGAGCTTGCTTCGCTGCACGCTAGAATATAATAGCACGGCAAAGCGTATTTGGCGTTCGGCAAAAATATTTCTTTAAATTTGACGCCTTTGGACTTCAACTTGTCTTTGGATTTATCGACGGCGTTTAGAATTGACGGATTTAAATCTATTAAAAAATCATAGGGAACGCCTACGGTAAAATTTTTATAATCCGACTGAGAATATTTAAAAGGCGCAATTTGCGCGCAGGTAGAATCTTTTTTATCTTCACCGGAGATAATGTTTAATATAAGAGCATTATCCAAAACATCGGACGTTAGCAGGCCTATTTGGTCAAGACTCGAAGCAAAAGCCGTAAGGCCGTATCTTGAAACTCGCCCATACGTCGGTTTTATACCCACAACTCCGCAGAAAGCCGCCGGCTGGCGTACAGAACCGCCGGTGTCGCTGCCTAAAGCTACGGACACCATTGAGGCCGCAACGGCCGCCGCGCTGCCGCCGGAAGAACCGCCCGGAACGCGCTCCAAATCAAGAGGATTTTTCGCTAATCCGAAAGCAGAATTTTCATTGGATGATCCCATAGCGAATTCGTCCATATTTGTACGTCCTATTATTATCGCGTCTTCGGCAAGCAGCTTTTCTACGACGGTGGCGTTATAAGCCGCTTTATAATTTGCAAGCATTTTTGAAGCGCAGGACATTATATGTCCCTTAAATTGTATATTGTCTTTAATTGCAATTGGAACGCCGGCAAGGCGTCCTTTTTGCGCGGCGGGTTTGGCGTCAATTTTTACAGCGCGATCAAGCGCCTCTTGTTCAAAAACTTCCAAAAAAGCGTTTATTTGCGGATTATGTTTTTGTATTGCAGAGAGACTTTCCTTAACGGCGTCGACTGCAGTCATATTTCCTTCTTTTACCTTTTGTGCTATTTCTCGCGCTTTCATCATAAAACTTTTCTCACCTTAAGCAAATTGCCGGACTTATCGTTAAAAGCGCAGACTATATCTTTTGCCGACGGGCTTAACTCCGCTTCGTCTCTTCGAAGCGGAGTTGTAAACGCCGCGTCGGCTTCGGAAATAGAGGTATCGACATTTTGCAGCTGTCCCATCCATTCAAGGATTTGTGAAAGCTGCGCGGCGTAAAGTTTGGCTTCGTCTTCGGTTATTTCAAATTTTGAAAGTTTGGCCGTTTTCTTAATTTCGTCTAAAGCTATTTTCATTGTTCGTTCCTAATATTTTACAAGAGTGCAGATTTTTTATATATGTATTTTATAATTTTTTTCTTTCGCAGTCATCATAATTCTATGAAAATGTAATTCAAAATATAAAAGCGAACTATAAATAATGTAAAAATATATGTTTTAAAAAAAAGAACAAGAAGTATTAAAACAGATATAGCATCGAGCAACTAAAAGAGTTGTTAGGAAGATATCTAAGTGGTAGTATAAAACGAGAAGCAATAGAAGAAGTATTAATGATAGGTAAGACGATGTTTTTTGAGTTACTAAAGATGTAGCGGGAAGTGAGTTTTAAGATAGAGCATAAAAGAGAGGAGTGGGTAAAAAGGCGCGCCTCATCTTGCAGCGCAAAATAAAACGGCAGGAAAACTGGCAGCTTAACGTTCAAAAGGACGTTACGATAAGGCTCGACGATAAACGAGTCCTATTTGCAAAAACGGTGCGCGCCGATACTGGCGAAATGCAGGGAATGTTCATAGATATTTACAACGACAAGTGGGCTATAAAGAGCCAAATTAACGCAAAAAGTTTCAAGTGGGACAAAACCAAAAAAATATGGTTTTTTGAAAACGGCTTTATAAGGGAGTTTGGCAAAGCGGCCAGCGTTAAAGAAAGGCCGTTTAAAAAGCTGGAGTCGGATTTCTCGGTCCCGCCGGATCAAATTGCGCTTAGCGCCGTAGACCATTACGCGCTTTCTCTATCGGATCTTTTTAAGCGCATTAAATTTTTAAACTCAAGCGGGCTTAACGCATTTCAAGAATATACTTTTTTGAATTCCAAGCTTGCCGCACTCGCGCGCGAATACAGTGTGCCTGCGGTGGTGAGCGTGTCTTCCGGAAGCCGATTTGACTATTATCGCCAAACAGCGCTTGACGCCGGCCTTGCCGTTTTTAAAGAGGCCGATAACGCCGTGCGCAAACTTGCCGCCTTTTTGGAGAAGACGGTTTAGACATAAATTGCGATACCTTAGATCTATAAATATCCCACGGCAAACCGAGGGTTTTTGTCTATAGCCCCCCACCGTAAAGTGGGGGAGTTTCATTAAGGATTATAGCCATCGCAACCAATTCCACAGACATATTGATACTTAAAAGGTTTAACACATTCTTGATCTGTTAACTTGGTATCATTGAAGCCATAACTTAAGTCAGAACATCTGGCAATGACTTGTTGGCCACAATATGCAGTTGCGCCCTCTGTAACGCCCAGCAAATTACTACCATAAGAACCTTCATATTGCTTACGGAAACAATCTGAAGAGAGCGGAGGATTTAAGACCATGGCGTTATTACAAGAAATGACTCCTACCGAATTATTGCCTCCAGGTAGAGGATTGTTCGGATCAGTACTTATACCCTTTCCTTGTTGATAATCCAGAAAAATGGATATACTCTTAAAGGCTGATGGGTTTGATAATGGGAGGGTATCATCTATATATGTTACAAATTTTGCCGGCAAACACATATCATAAAGCACTTCTGGCTCTGTACATTCCGTACACTGGCTAGTGTTGTCTGATTGTTGCCAATGAACATAACCTGCCTGCGGTACCCCAGTCGTTACACAGGAATAACTATGTGTGACGTTCCCAGCGCCGCAATATGTTACAGTTCTTGTTGTCGGATAATAAATTTGTTTAGTAAACCCATCACAAGGAGTTGTTTCTTTTGTCGGCTTAGTCTTTTGATTGCAAGTTCCCCATACTTCATTCTCGCAAAATTGGACCCCGCATTCTCCGCACTTTCGCCAGCTCCCGTTTGTACAAGACTCCACCTCTAAGTCCTCATCTATGCATATTTTTTGACCGCACTTTACATTGTATAGGTTGCAGAAAGACTCGCCGTCTACCATGGTGGCATTGCCGCCGCAGTCAGTAGTAAAGGCCGAGAAGCTACAGATATCGTCTTCCTCGGGTTCAAGGTCCGCGCACTCTATTTCGCAAAGAGAGTTTATGCCGTCTTGGTCATACAGATCAAGTAAATTTGACGTAATGGTTGACTTCCAGTCGGCATACTTTACCCTCTCGAGATACGACGCCGTACCCAGGTAGCCGTATTTAGTACAGTCAGTGCATTTTCCTTCTGCGTCTGGCATTGTCCCATCCTCGCAAATTTCCTTACATTCGCTCGTATTCCATTCTCCCCACCTGCACCTGCTCGTATCCCATTCCCTCGTCATCTTCCCGCTGTGCCCTTCCCCGCACTCAGTTTCTTCCTCTTCTTCCGGCTTTACGCATA
>JAIRMX010000128.1 GCA_031258375.1 Elusimicrobiota bacterium
CAATCCCGCAAACGTTTCAAGTATAAAATTTTCCCAAGCATTAAAAGTACTTCTATTATATATAAAATTGAAAAACTGCGCTTATTGTTTCGGTTCATTTTTGTTAATGTAAACTCTAATTTGCTATAATCCTAGATACGGGGCATAGGATAATTGGCTATTCCGCTTGCTTTGGGAGCAAGAGATTCCCGGTTCAAATCCGGGTGCCCCGATGTTTTGATTTCAGTATAATTTGTCGCTTAAGAGGTGATTTATGGAACAAATAGCCTTTGACATACTGATAGCGGACGATAACGAGGTAATTCTTAAAAGCCTTAATGAAATTTTTACAAAAATAGGCTTTAATGTGGTTACAGCCAAAAACGGGCAGCAAGCCGTTGATTTAGCTCTTCATCAACATCCCGATTTAATAATGCTAGATTATCATATGCCGGAGAAAAACGGTTTTGACGTCGTGGAAGAACTCCGCCGATACCCGTCTTTTACAAATATCCCGATAATAATTTTGACTTCCGATACGTCAAAAGAATTAAAGCTGCAAGGCCTTTCCAGAGATATCGACGATTTTATAACAATGTCTGCCGACGAGGACGAAATCGTCGCGCGCGTTAAGCTGCTTATAAAACGCAGCCTGCAGCGTATAGATTCAAATCCTCTTACAAAACTGCCCGGCAATCCTTCTATACAAGCGCGTATCGAAAGGGAAATTAACTCCGGCAGAAAATTTGCCGTAATTTACGCCGATTTAAATAATTTCAAAGAATATAACGACGCTTACGGCTTCAAATCCGGAGATAATATTTTGCTGAAAACCGCCGATATTATCGTAAAATCCGCCCGTAAGTTTGACGACGAGGCCTTTATCGGCAATATCGGCGGAGACGATTTCGTGGCGGTTACAAAATTTGAAGCGGCGCAAAACGTCGCGCAGGAAATTGTGTCGGAAATATCGAAAAACGCTCCGCAGTTTTATAATGAAGCGGATAAAACCAAAGGCTCTTTTACCGCCGTAAACCGCAAAGGCGAAAAGCAGGATTTCCCGCTGCTTTCAATTTCAATTTCCGTGGCGCATAATAATTTAAAGCCGCTTACGTCTTACGCGCAAGTGTCTTATATCGCGTCCGAACTTAAACATTTTGCCAAAAGCTGGGGCGGCAATTACATAGCTTTTGACAGAAGAAGCCGTTAGTTTCTCTTAGTTTATTTGCGGATATTTTTAATCTTATTTGGCAAGAGTTCTAAATTTTGTTAAAATATATACACGCGCCTGTAGCTCAGTTGGTTAGAGCAATCCGCTCATAACGGATGGGTCACAGGTTCAAGTCCTGTCAGGCGCATTCAATTTTTTTAAAAGACCCTGTAAAAACGGGTTTTTTTTATAGCGGATTGCAATATAAAGCTTAATCCTCCTTGCAAATACAATCGCGTATCCTCGCCCGTTGCGGGAGGCTGGCGTAGCAAAGAGGCGATAAATAAAGAGGCCAAAAATATGCAGGCAGATAACGAGCAGGACAATCAAAAATCTTCGTCGGCAATTGAAGAAATTATAAATAACAAATACGCCGAAACCGCCGAAATTAAATCTTGCGGCTATAATCCTTATCCCGCGCATGTCGAAGTGAAAAACACCTGTTTTGAAGCTAAAAATTTACCGCTGGAAGCGCAGACAACGGTCGCCGGCCGTATTGTGCAGCTGCGCTTAATGGGCAAAGCCGCTTTTGCCCATATAAGGGATTTTAGCGGCAAAATACAATTTTACGCGCAAAAAGATTCTTTGGGCGAAGAAAATTATAATTTTTTCAAAAAGCATACTGCCGTCGGAGATTTTGCGCTTGTAAGCGGCGCGCTGTTTCTAACCAAAACGGAAGAAAAAACAATAAAGGCAAATTCCGTAAAATTAATTTCAAAGGCAATTCGCCCCATGCCGGAAAAATTTCACGGTTTGCAGGATACCGAAGTGCGCTTCAGAAGCCGTCATTTGGATTTAATCGCTAACGAAGACGTAAAAGAAATTTTTATAAAACGCGCCAAAATAATTTCGTCTATACGCAAAACGCTCGACGCAAAAGGTTATTTGGAAGTTGAAACGCCGACTATGACTCCCAGCGCCGGCGGAGCCATTGCAAAACCTTTTGAAACTTATCACAATGCTTTAAAAATGCCGCTTTTTTTACGCATAGCTTTGGAACTTTATCATAAACGTCTTATAATCGGCGGGTTGGACAGAATTTACGAAATCGGCAAAATGTTTAGAAACGAAGGCATCGATACGACGCATAACCCCGAATTTACCATGATGGAACTTTATCAGGCTTACGGCAACGTCGACACTATGGCCGATTTATTTGAGGAGATTTTGGGCAATGCCGCTAACGCGATAGGCGCGCATAAAGTAATTTACCGCGGCAAAGAAATTAACCTGAAACCGCCGTATAAACGCATTTCAATACCCGTTATATGGAAAGAAACCTTCAGCTCGGATATACACGAAATTTTAAACGGCCGGGAATTTAAAAAGGACGCGCTTGTCGCGCTTGCAAAGAAATACGGCGTACAATTTAAAGAAGACGAAGCCGCAAATAAAATTTTTGACGCTTTGTTTGACGAGCGTATTGTAAACCAATTCAACGATCCGATATTTATGACGGATTATCCCACTGCGGTAAGCCCTTTTTCTAAAACTAAAGAAAACGACCCGGAAATTGTGGAACGTTTTGAAGCTTTTGTCGCGGGCGGACAGGAAATTGCAAACGCCTACTCCGAGATTAACGACCCCGCCGACCAGCTCTCCCGCCTCAAAGATCAAGCTGCGGCTAAAGCGCAGGATGCAAAAAACGAAGACGCAGATATTTTGGATATGGATTATATTGTCGCCATGGAATCGGGTATGCCGCCGACGGGCGGCATGGGTATCGGCATAGACAGGATTTGCATGATGCTTACCGGCAAAGATTCAATAAGGGAAATTATCCTTTTCCCAACGCTGAAAAATCTTGAAAATAAATAATAAAATTCAGCCAATATAAACCTTATATTCTTTGCTTGTTTTATATTTGTTCAAAATTGTTTTGTTTGTAAAAGTGCGCGCAAATTATTATTGCAAGCAGCGCAATTGTAACGGCCGCCTCGATAAATGCCGCTAATCTTTTTGCTTCGAAATTATCCCCAGTCGCATTGCCTTGTTAAGCTTTTTATACGTGAACCCTGTATTACTACCTTACAGGGCAGGCCCGTTTCAGCATCCGTCGTTGAGAGGCAGACCCTGAAACAATCCCGTATTAAGACCTTACGGGACAGGATTCAGGGTGACAAAAGAGAATTAGCCGTCATGCTGAACTTGTTTCAGCATCTGTTGTAATAAAAGACAGATCCTGAAATGAATTCAGGATGACGACAAGACAACGGCGAGATTGCGGATCAGGTCCGCAATTGTTGACAACAAAGACAATAGATGCCCAAACGTGCCTGCCTCATAAAGGTTTAAATACGAGGTTCAGCATGACAACTCTAAAGGTATATACCCAAGCGCGTATGTCTATTAAACTATTTATACGGCATTGGTCATGCCATCGCTGCTTATTATGGGATAATTCAGTTTTGTTTTGCGTCATTTTCCCAGCGAGCCAAATATTTCTGCCATTGAATTAAACTATACGGGCGTATTTTTATATTGTAAATTTTATTTCTGTCTTCCGGCGGGAAGTAAAGAAAATCCAAAAATAGAACATCAAGGTTTTCAGTAGGGCCGTCTATTGGTAAAAGATACGGCAGATAAACTTCTCCTCTGCCTTCTTTCAGAGCGGTTTTTATGGTTTTTGTTCTTTTGTAATCTTGCTCGTAAAGATTAACGGCCGAAACCAGCATAGCGGGAAGCCATGCCAAAACGGCAAGTAAAGATAAAAATACGGCGTATTTGTGGAGTTTTAAGTTATAAATATCCGCGAACTTAAGAATGAAAATAAAACCTATAATAGCAAAAAAGCAGGCCGAGTAATAAATTCTGGAGCCAACGCCGTTTTTTGGCGCGGCAATTAAAACAAAAGCTAAAATAAAACATATCACAAGGCTTGCGCATGCCAGCAGAAAGTCCGCGTTTTTTAGAGCTTTTGTTTTTTCTTTTATTAGACAAACTAAAAGCATAATCAAAGCGATATCGGCTATGTACATAGTCCTGTCTATAATCTCTTGTATTTGGGATAAATGTATAGAAAACATCCTGTATATATCCAGCTTATAGGGGGGGGCGGCCCGCCCCCCGCCAAGCACGCAGCGGCCCCCCCCACACGCACCCCGGGCCAAAAAACC
>JAIRMX010000136.1 GCA_031258375.1 Elusimicrobiota bacterium
CTTAATCGAACTTATATTAACATTAAGGGAACTATTTCGCCTGCCGCTGCGTCAGAGCAGCGGTTTTGCGGGTAATGTACTGTTGAATATGGGAGTTAAGCGGCAGCTGCCGGATTACATTACGTTATCGCGTCGAATGAGGAAAATGGAAGTAAAATATTGTCATAGGATAAAAGAAAAAGGGATAGTACTCTTACTAGACAGTTCGGGCTTTAAAGTATTTGGAGAAGGAGATAGGATATAATCGCAGGAATATAGTTGAGAACAGTTTTTAGAGATTAAAGAGGATATTTGGGAGCAATCTAAAATCTCGCAGTGAAGAAGGGCAGTATACGGAACAGTGTATAAGGGCAAGTTTAATAAATAGGTTTAACAAGTTGGGGCTGCCAAAATACGCAGTTTAGAGAATAGTTGGAGGGCTGTTATGGTTTGTGTTGTGCTTTGGGCAGCTTCTTTACCTAATTGTGCAACAAGACCCATACCCTCCACCCCACATTCTTATTACGTATTAAAATAGGCGCGGCCAAATTTATATTTGCCGCAAGCACCTTTTAAAATCCGACCGTTTGGGAGTTACTGTAAAAATCACAAGTAGGTTTCCATTCGCGGCATAATATGCGTTACAATAAATAAGGCATATTCAAATTGATTATTACGAGAATTTCCGTCTTATCCAATCTGAAAATTCTTCCAATAATTCGTATGCCACCGGCGCCATAAGCAAAGTGATAAGCAAAGACAATGTCTGCCCGCCGATAATAACCGTGGCCAAACTTTTGCGCAAACCAGAACCCGCGCCGGTACCCAAAGCCGTGGGTATCATACCCGCAATAATAGTAACGGTAGTCATTAAAATAGGCCGCAGGCGGACTTTATTGGCCATTATAATAGCTTTATACCTTCCGACGCCGGCCGCGCGCAGAGTATTTGTATAATCAACCTGCAAAATAGAGTTTTTGCTGACTATGCCTATAAGCATAAACACGCCGAGCAAACTGAAAATATTAAGCGTTTCCCTCGTTAACGCAAGAGTAAGAAGCGCAAAAGGCAGCGTAAGGGGTATGGCCGTCAAAACTACAAGAGGCAATACAAAACTTTCAAACTGAGCGGCCAAAATCATATACTTGAATAATATGGCCAAAGCAAACGCCATAACAAAAGCGGTCAACATCTTGCCCATTTCGTCCGCCATTCCGCTGACGCTGTGCCGATACTGAGACGGAGGGTTCAGTTCTTTAAAAGCCTTATCCATTTGGCGCACGGCGCCTTGCAAATCTATTCTATCGTCTATATTTGCGTTAATAGTTATCTGCCGCTGTCTGTTATGCCTGTTAATCTGCGAAGGCCCCCCGCCCTGTTCTACGGTAGCGACGCTGTCCAAACGCGCAAGCGCGCTTTTGCCGTTTTGAACGGCGGGTATCATCATGGAAGAGATAACGTCTTTATTGTCGCGGTATTGTTCTTCCGCGCGGATTCTTACTTCGTAAAGTTCGTCGCCTTCTTTATAGCGCGAAATATTTTCTTCCCCGCTTATAAAAGTGCGCAGCGAGCGCGCGATATCCGAAACTTTTACTCCTAGGTCATGCGCCCGCTCGCGGTCGATTAGCACTCTGTATTCGGGATTGGAATTATTGTAATCTATATCTAAATCAATAATGCCCGGAACGTTCTTAACCTTATCATAAACGCCGTTTGCATATTTAAGAAGTTCTCCGATATCCGGCCCAGTTATAATATATTGCACTTTTGCTTGGCCGCCGCCGGGCCCCATGCTTATGGTGAAAGCGGAGCTTTTTACTTCTTTATATTTGGAGGTAATTTTCCGCGCCGCCGCGACATAATCAAAAACCGTATAATTTTTGCCCCGCTTTTTGGCATTTTCAAGTTCGACGATGAAATAACCCTGATTTGTCGGAGCGCCGGCGTTGATAATGCTGTTTGAAGAAACTCCTATGCCCATAAACAATTTTTCTATATAAGGCATTTGCTTTACTTCTTCCTCGACCTGCCTCATAAATTCCGTCATTGCCTGATAGCCCGTGCCTTGCGGCGCCTCAAGATTAATTTGGAATTTGCCGGAGTCGTCTTCGGGTATAAAATCCACGCCCACAAGCCCCGCTTTAAAAATAAACAGCGGAGAAATGAAAAGCAATACGGACAGAATTATCATAATTAATTTATGACGCATAGCCCATCTGAGAAGAGTTATATATATTTTTTGTATAAAATTATTTACGCCGTTAACGAGCTTATCAATAAATACTTTTTTCTTTTCAATTTTTAAGAATCTGCCGCAAAGCATAGGGCTTAGCGTTAAAGCCACCAAACAGCTTATTCCTATCGCGTACGCCACGGTTAAGCCGTAGCTTCTGACAAAACGCCCCACTATGCCGCTCATAAACGCCAGCGGAACAAATATCACCACCAGCGCGGCGGTAGTCGCTATAACGGCAAAGGAAATTTCTTTCGCTCCGTCTATAGCGGCGCGCATGGGTTTTTTGCCGTATTCCTGCATATGTCTGTGTATGTTTTCAAGCATAATAATAGCGTCGTCGATAACTAAACCCACTGCGACCGTAAGGCCGAGCAAAGTCATATTATTAAGAGTAAAGCCGCTCCATTTCATCAGCGCAAAAGTGCCGATAATAGACGTGGGAATTGCAACGGCGGCAATAAGCGTGGAGCGCGTGTCTCCCATAAACAAGAAAACAACTATAGCGGCTAAAATCGCGCCGACTACAAGATGTTCCATAACCGCAAAGAAAGATTCTTCTATATAACTTGACTGATCGGATATTATATTTATGTCGATGCCTTCGGGCAGCATCGGTTTAATGCTGTCCAGCCTTTCTTTAATTGCCGATATAACGGCAAGAGTATTCGTGCCGGACTGCTTTTTGATATTCAGAGTTACCGCGCGTTTTCCGTTAATATACGTCGCGCTTTTTTCAAATTCTCCGGAATCTTTTACATAGCCTATATCCGATATTTTTATGGGAACGTTATTTATCGTGGCAACTACGATATTGTTGAAATCCGAAACTGCGCTTACGCGTCCTAAAATACGAAGATTGAAGTCGTTAAGCACGTTTTCCACTTGTCCGCCGGGTATTTCAGAGTTCTGCTCGGAAATTGCCGTTTTGACGGCGTTAACGCTTATGCCAAGCGAGGCAAGTTTCATAGGGTCTATTATCACATGAACTTCGCGCGAGCGTCCCCCGATTATATCCACCGAGCCTATGCCGCTTACGTTTTCGATATTTTCTTTGACTTGTTTTTTTGCAAGTTCCGTAAGCCGTATAATATCCATAGGGCCGCTGACGACCACGCTCATTACCGCGGCCGCGCCTATATCCAATTTTGAAACTACCGGCGGGTCTATGTCTTCCGGCAAGTTTTTTTGCACTTTATTTACATTATCGCGCACTTCCTGCGCGGCGACGTCCGGATTTTTTTCAAGCTCAAACTGAATTAAGACAAAAGACGCGCTTTCCATTGAAAAAGAAGACATTTCGTCAATGCCGGAAATGACGTTTACCGCCTCTTCTATCGGTTTTGTTATGGAAGTTTCGACTTCCTCGGGATTGGAGCCGGGCAAAACTGTTTGTATGGTAACAAAAGGGAATTCCACATTTGGAAACATATCCACACCCATGCCTCTGTAGCCGACTATTCCCAAAACGATAATAGCCAAAGATATCATCACGGTAGTAACTGGACGGCGTATAAACAAATCGGATATGCCCCGGCCGTTTTGCGAAGCGTTTTGCGAGTTCTTTTTCAATTCCGGTTGATTATCTGGCATATTTATTCTCTACTTTGATTTTGCTGGCGTCTTCCAATCCGAAAACTATTTTTGCGACTTGCGCGCCATTGCTTAGGCCGGATTTTATTTGCACGTGCGTTTCGGACTTAAGGCCTATGCGCACGGGAGTTTTCGCCACTCTGTCTCCGTTAACGACAAAAACATAACTATTGCCGTCCTTTTCGCTTGAAACCGCGCCGAGACTTAGAGAAGGAACGTCGTTTGCTTTTTCAAGCATAAGTTTAACTTTTGCAAACATGCCGGACTTTATAAAGCCCGATTTATTATCCGCTTTAAGTTCAGCCTTAACCACGCGGGACTGCGTGTCCACAACCGGACTTAATTTATAAATTTCGGCTTCAAATTGTTTATCGCCATAGGCTTCAACCGTAAAAGTCGCTTTTTGCCCGACGTGTATTTTGCTTAGATATCTTTCCGGTATTTCAACAAGAATGCGCACGATATCCTGATTAACCGCTAACGCGATTGCCGTGCTTTTTGTAACGTTTGCGCCGGGGTCAAGATACGTTCTGCCGATAACTCCCGTTATGGTGGAAGGAACGACTACCGGCTCGTAAACCGCGCCGACTTCGTCGCGCTCGATAAGAGCGATATTTTGACCGCGTTTAACAGAAGCTCCCTCTTCCAAAATATTTTGCAGCAATTTGCCGTCAACGCGCGGGAAAATTACGGCTTCTTCCCATGCCTTTACGCTGCCGGTTAAAAGCAAATCCAAGCTGATATTGCGCGTTTGCAGCGTTTCCGTTTGTACGGAAAATCTGTCCGTTTCCATTTCCTGCAAAGAATTTGCGGAATCTTTTTTGCCGCAGGCGTTAAAAATTGAAACCGCCGATACTGCGATAATAAGACTTATACTTATTTTTTTCATTTTACCGTAACCTCTTTTCCTACTGCATAATTTAAATTTGATACGGACGCAAAAGTATCGTGAACCGCTTGAACAAATTGTAATTCGGCATTATGTAAAAGTAAGGCGCAGTCGTCTAAATCCAATCTGCTCGCAAGGCCGTTTCTATAGCGTAAAGTCGTTCTTTCAAGATTTGTGCGGGCTTGTTCTATTGTTCCCTTCGTAGCGGCTACTCTTTGTTTCGCTTCATTTAAATTCATCCAAGCCCGTTTAACTTCTATTTTTATATTGCGTTCGATATCCTGCTCGGTAAGCAAGGCTTGGTCGTATGCCAGTTGTTTTTGTTTAATTACGGCGTCCGCGCGAAACCCTTCAAATAAAGGTATGCTCAATTTCAGTCCGGCCGCGGCGCCGTATGAGGAATTATAATCGCTAACGGGTATCAAAACGGAATCGGACGCGCCGTTGTAAGTTGCGTTTATAAAGGCGCTGATCTCGCCGAAATGATCCGCGCGCGCGATTTTTATCTGTTCCTCTGCAATTTTTGTATTCAGGCGCGCGACGACTAAGTCGGGCCTGTTGTTTGCGGCGATTTCATATAATTCGTCAAGAGGAGGCGTTTTAATTTTAATTGCGTCTTTCAATTGCCATTTAAGATTGAGCGGCTCCTGCGGGTCTTTGTTTAAAACGCGCCTTAAAGTAAGCAGTCCCAGCTCGTAAGAATTTTTCGCTTGTATAAGCGGCGGCTCGCTGTTTGAAATTTTGACTTTTTGATTAAGAATATCCAAATCGCTCGCAAGGCCTTGCTTATATTTAAGATTAATTTCTTCAAGATGGTTTTTTGCGATATTAAGATTTTCCTGTTGAACCTGTATTAAAGCGTTGGATAAAATTATGCCAAGGCAAAGCGTGTTAACGGAATCTTTGATTTGATTTTGCGCGTTGGAAAGCTGCATTTGCCCGCTTTTAGCAAAATAATCTCCCGCGCGTATTGCCGCGGATACGGCGCCGCCTTTCCAAAGAAGCAAGGAAGCTTCGGCGGTAACATTGGTCGTATTGTCGCTTCCCATTCTCACTTTGCCGCCGAGCGGAGGTATTATGGTCTCTGCGGCTTTAAGCGCGCGCGAATAACTCCCGCTTAAACTTATGCGCGGGTATACGTATGACCAATATTGGCGTACCTGCTGATCGTAAATTTGCGCGTTTTTTTCCGCAATTTTTATATTCGTATTTGCGGACAGCGCGATGTCAACGGCCTGTTCTACGGTTATTGCTCCGTCGTTATCTTCATTGTCGCTTATAAATAAATCGACGCCATCTTTCGCGCTTGTTTTTGCGGCTGATGCCGCGTAGCATAAATATTGAGAATTAAATATCAAAACAAATATCAAAATATAACCGTAAAAGTTCTTCATTACCTGCTTTCTCCCTTATAACATACCGCCCTTAAAATGGCTTTGGCCATTTCTTTAGGGTGGTCGTCTTTAAATTTTATAGAATGTTCCTTAGCGGCATGCATCATATACAGAGTATTTGCAAAAATAATATGCACTGCGGTATCAAACATATTTTCGGCAAGACGGCCTTCTTTTATTTTTTGTTTCAGGAAGCCCTCTAAAATACCGCTGCGGTGGGATATTAACTTTTTCAATTCGTTTTTTATTTCAGGATGGCCGGATATATAGCTGTGCAAATGCATAACAAAGCAGAGTATCTTTTTATCTTTTGCCTTATGCAGGCAATCGACAAAAATATTTTCCAAAAATTTGTCAAGTTCCGGGTTTTCTTTGGTAAATTCCAAAATTTTCCGCTCGTTCATTTCAATGAAGTTGCGTATAATTTCAAAACAAAGTTCGTCCTTATCTTTAAAATAGTAGTAAATGACGGGCTTTGTCAAACCCGCGTCTTGAGCGATTTCGCGCATAGAAGTTTTTTCTATCCCTTTGCGCGCGAATAAATCGAAAGCGCAGTTGATTATTTTTTCTCTCGTAGATTTTTCGGCGTCTTGTTTTTGCATTTCTAGTAGCTCCGCGGTTATTTACCTACCGGTAAGTAATATTATAACAAAACTTTATATATGTATGCAACTTCATTTCAGCCTGTCTTCGAAAAGTATACTTTGATATAATGTATTATAGATGTTTTAACAAAGGGGCATTTAAATGACTAAAATAATCACCGAGTATATAGGCGACGGCCAGGTTAAATCCGCGCACGAACCGACTTCCCGCACTATTTTAACGGATCTCCCGCCCGACAACGGCGGCAAAGGCAGGACGTTTTCGCCTACCGATATTTTTGCGGCTTCTTTCGGCTCCTGCGCGCTAACCATTATGGGAAAACTGGCCGAGCGCAAAGGCGACGATTTGACCGGAGCAAAAATTATTATTGATAAAATTATGTCGGCCCAGCCGCCCAGAAGAGTGGCGAAATTTATATTGGATATAACGTTCCCCGCGGGCTTCGCGCAGGAAAAAAAAGATATGTATCTTGCGGCTTTGCACGGTTGCCCCGTGCACAACAGCCTGCACCCGGATATTGAAATAGAAGTAAAAGTTAATTGATTTTTTTCAAAATTAAACTCCGCAGGCTTAGCCTGCGGAGTTTAATTTTGA
>JAIRMX010000178.1 GCA_031258375.1 Elusimicrobiota bacterium
GCCGGATTCGTCTATGCAAGAGTCAGAAGTCTCATATAGTGCGCCCGCTCGAGCGTCGGAGAGTGACGCTGAGATGGTAGCAGATATGGCCCCCGCCGCCCGCGCGTCGGCAAGCGACGCTGGGAGAGCATATAGGATAGCTGCTCCCGCATCGGCAAGAAGCTCGGCAAGAACAATGTCTAGGGGAAAACCCGCAGAAAATAAGCAATCCGCAACGGTTTCTCTTCAGGCGTGGAACCCGGATACTCCGTATCTCAAAATTCTTAAACAATCGTCCGAT
The DNA here is from genome assembly GCA_031258375.1 of Elusimicrobiota bacterium. Classification (GTDB taxonomy): domain Bacteria; phylum Elusimicrobiota; class Elusimicrobia; order Elusimicrobiales; family Elusimicrobiaceae; genus Proelusimicrobium. Next base: position 281 of record JAIRMX010000178.1, read on the forward strand.
TCGGAGCTTTACAAAGACTACCTTAAAATTAAACGCGGATATGAGGATCAGCCTTCGTTCTACTTCGACGTTTCCGACGAGTTCGTAAAGCGAAAAATGAACGATAAGGCTTTGATAGTCCTTTCAAATATTGCGGAAATGAAGCTTGACAATGTCGAACTTCTCAGAATACTCGGCAATAAATTATTGCAGCTCGGATACAATAAATACGCCGTTGATATTTTCGAACAAGTTGTCAAACTCGGCGGCGAAAACCCGCAGCCTTACCGCGATTTAGCCCTCGCTTATCAGGCCGCCGGGCAATATCAAAAGGCATTGGATAATCTTTATAAAATAATGCTCGGCAGCTGGGACAACAGGTTTGGAAAATTAAAGCAAATAATCTTTGTTGAAATGAACGATATTATCGCGCGTTATAAAGTAAATACGTCCAAAATAAACAAAGAATTTATTTTTAAAATGCCCGTTGACATACGCATAACGCTGGGCTGGAGTTCGGATTCAACCGATATAGATTTGCATGTAACCGACCCGTATAACGAAACCGCTTACTTCGGCCATCGACTTACCGCCGGCGGCGGGCATATGTCCAATGATATTACGCAAGGTTTCGGGCCGGAAGAGTTTATGATTAAAAAAGCTCTTGAAGGCTCCTATAAGATAAAAACAAATAATTTTTCCGACAGCCGCCAAAGCGTAAGCGGGCCGGTGACATTGTATCTTGACATATTTACGTTTTACGGAACCGACAAAGAAACGCATCAGCGTATTTTGGTTAGAACTGAAAACGTAAAAGAAGATAATATTATCGGAAGCATTGATTTTAGCAATTCGGATATTGAACAAGAAAATAAATCTGAAAAAGAGAATACGGACTCGAACATAAAAAGAAAATTTAAATCTTTGTTCGGCGTTAAGTGATAATATGAAACCGGCGCGATATTTTGAAAATCTGCTTGATAATAACAAGCCCGCAAGAGTTATCAAAGAACTGGCCGGCTATAGCGGCGGCGACGGTTTGATTTACTTTATTTTGGCAGAAGCGCAAAGAATGTTCGGAAATTTTGAAAAAGCGATAAGTTTTTATAATAAGGCTATAAAATTTTATAAAACGCAAATTTCCGAGCCGGATTATATTCAAACGATTATGGATATGAATCTTGCGCTTGCAAAATGCTATCGCGCGCTCGGCAATGCAAAAAAAGCGCAGGATTTGGCGCATTTAGTTTGGCATGCGGCCGAAATTAATAATTTTGAAGATTTTACAATTCAAGCGATGCAGGAATTTGCAATGGCTTTGCGAGCGGAGGGCAAACTTTTGCAGTCAAAAGAAATACTGGATAAAGTTTTGGCTTATTATAAAAAGGAAAAAGATTTGCTCGGCCAAAATTTTATTTACTGGGCGTTAGGCGGCATTGCTCGGCTTGAAGGGAATTTCGCGCTCGGCATAAAATATTTTGAACAATCAATAAATCTTGCAAAAAAAGCCAAAGACAAAATTGCGGAGGCTTACGGATATTGCGGCCTTGCCGGCATAAGCCGCATTGCCGGCGACGTATTTGGCTGCGTTGCCAATTATAAAAAGGCAGAGCAAATTTTTAGAAATACCGACGATATTTTCGGTAAAGCGTACACAAATTGCGGCATGGCAAACGGCCTGCGCCAGCTCGGCAAGTATGAAGAGGCTTTGAAACGTTATAATACGGCCGCTGAGCTTTATACTAGTATTAACGATAAAGTTGATTTGGGCTTTGTAAAGTGGGGACGCGCGGATATTTTAAAACGTCAAAACAAACTGCCGCGGGCTTTGTTTGAGCTTAAAGAAGCTAAAAAACTTTTTGCGAATTCGGACGAAACGCGCGGGCAGCTGCTTACGGAGTTTTCTTTGGCGCAGCTTTTATACGCATTTGGCAATACTAAAGAAGCGGTTAAAATATATAACGCCGCTTTAAAGCGAAGTCGCGCTGAAGGATTTTACGCTTACATGGAAATTTTTACTTAAGAAGCTATTATAGTTATAATATAAAGAGCTGTTAATATTATTTGGGAGATACTTACAAGATAACAATATGCTTCCGTTTATTTATATTTTTGGCGTGAAAATACCGATGTACGGCGTGATGACAGCGCTTGGATACGGCGCAAGCGTTTGGTATTGTTTGAAACGTAAAAATGCCCTCGGTCTTACGCGCGAGCAGATTTTGGATATAATTTTTTACATTATTTTAGGCGCGCTTATCGGCGGCAAAATATTTTTTATAGCTTTTTATCCCCAAGATTTTTTCGCGCTTTCCTTATTTGACAAAATACGTTACGGTTTTGTATTTTTAGGCGGTTTTATCGGCGCGTTTGCAGTGGGCGTGTATATTTTGCGTAAACAAAAAGTTCCGGTTTTACCCGGCGCGGATTTTTTTGTTCAGGCGGTTCCGCTCGGGCACGCGATAGGCAAAATAGGCTGTTTTTTGGCAGGCTGCTGCTATGGTAAAGTTGCGCATTCGCATCTTGCGGTTACTTTTACAAATCCGCAGTCTCTTGTTCCGGAGCATTTGCACGGCGTCGGTCTTTATCCCATACAGCTCGTTGAGGCCGCGGCAAGTTTGCTGTTGTTTTATTTGCTTTATAGAATAAGCAAGCGCAAACATAAAGACGGGGATATTGTCGCCGGTTATATGCTCGGGTTTGGGATAATAAGATTTATTGCGGAGTTTTTCAGAGGCGAAGAAGAAATTTATATAGCGGGTATTACGCAAAACCAAATTACGGCTTTAATAATCGCAATTGCAGCCGCGACTTTTTTATGGCGCAAACATTGTTATGCAAAGGGAAAATAAACAAATTTTTACCGCTCCCTCGGGCGCGCAAAGGCTTGATTCTTTTTTGACCGACAGTATAGACGGTTATACGCGCGGTATTATACAGAATTTGATTAAAAACGGCGGCGTTTTCGTTAATGGAAAACTACGAAAGCCTTCGTGGGTTTTGGCGGAGGGAGACAATATTGAGGTAATTTGGCCGCAGGCAAAAAATACAATCAATTTGAAGGGTTTGATTATTTTTGAAAATAAGGATTTTTTTGTTATAAATAAACCCGCGGGGCTGCTTGTCCATCCGCAAAGCCCCGCGTGGGAAAATGAGCATTCTATCGCGTTTGCCGGCGATGAAACGCTGATATCGGCGGTTTTGGCAAATCCTCCGAAAAATTTTGACGTCAACGCCCCGCGCGCCGGTCTTGTTCACAGACTAGACCGCGAAACCAGCGGCGTAATGCTGATGGCGAAAAACCAAAAGTTTCAGGAAGCGATGCAAAATCTTTTTACGGCGCGCAAAGTAAACAAAACCTATGATGCGATTTGCTGCGGGCAAATACCGGACGATACCGGCACTATTAACGTGCCTATAGGCCGTTTAAGCGGCGGGAAAATAAAAGCTTCGGATTTGGGGCGAGAGGCGATTACGGATTATAAAGTTTTAAAACGAAAGAGCGGATTTAGTTACGCGGAACTTTATCCGCGCACAGGCCGTACTAATCAGCTTCGTGTGCATATGAGCTGGCTTGGATACCCCGTGCTCGGCGACTGGCTTTATAAGGGAGCGACGGCGCCTCGTCTTATGCTGCATGCGAAAAAACTAGAATTTAAACATCCGTTTACAAATAAGCCGCTTAAATTTGAAATACAGCCGCCTGCGGATTTTGCAAAAGCGTGGAAAAAACATACCGAAAAAAGTGTTGGCGGGTAAAATATTTACAAAACTTATTTTAGGTGGAAAAGCAGGCCTAAATTGGGGATGTTTCCCTGATGAAAAATTGGAAATAACTACTGGTAGCCCATAGATTGACACAGCCCGTTAATTTTACTTGAGCATGTTATTTGGCCCGGCCTGTCGGAATGATCAAGATATATAGTAAAACCATGGTTCGATGAGTAATTCCCCGATACAGCATAGTTGGGATTACCTATTATCCTAAAGTGAAACGAAGGGTTATCATTTGAGGCATATGGATTAGTATTTAAATCCGCAGAGAACTTGGGACACCAGAGCATATAATAAGCCGTTCCTTCACTGCAATTTGGAAACTCTATATCTAATTCTCTCCAATAGGCAGGATAGTATCCTTGTGTTAAATAATACCTTTCCAGAGAAGATTTTAGACTGGAAGCCGCAGAAAGTAATTGGCTCATCCGGCTTTTTTCCACCGCTTTTCGATATTGCGGCAGGGCAATAGCGGCTAGAATACCGATGATGATGACAACGACGAGAAGTTCAATGAGGGTAAAGCCTTTA
>JAIRMX010000021.1 GCA_031258375.1 Elusimicrobiota bacterium
ATATGGGTTATCATTATTCTTCATATCATACCTCCGAAATTTACTCTATGCATACCAGCGGCATTTATTCCAGTTCTATCATAAGAGCTTCGGTTGCAAATAGAATAATAGACGGCGGAAGAAAAATAATATATACCGTTGCCACTGCCGCTATGCTTAATGCAAATTTAACCCCAAATCTTTATGCCGCTTTTACGTCCAATGTAAGCAGTGGAACGACAGTGACTGGTGAGACTGTGGATAGCGGTAGTCAAATGGTTTATGATGGGGGTAGAGCTAATAGTGGTACTATAATAAGCAGCGGAAATCAGTATATATATAGTTCGGGAATAGCAAATATCACATATATATTTTCTGGCGGGAAACAATATATATCCAATGGCGGTTCTGCTCTGTCAACGACGATTAATTCCGGCGGGAGTCAATTTGTATCCAGCGGCGGTTCTGCACTGTCAACAACGATTAATTCTGGCGGAGAACAACATGTATCCTCCGGTGGTTCCGCATCCGGAGTAATACTTAATTCTGGCGGTTCGAGCATAATATCTTCGGGTGGTAAAGCTTATAGTATTGTTCAAAGCATTGGAGGGGCAATTACCACCAATGTATACGGCGGTGATAGTAATACTGTAGTAAGCGGCAGTAATGTTTCCGGTTATTTTTCTTTGATTAGCGGTGTAGCCAATAATTTTATACTGTACTCTGGAGCAAGCCAAAACATATTTTCAGGCGGAAGTGCAAATTCTACCACGATATCGGGCGGTATTCAGAATATATCCAATGGCGGTTTTGTACTGTCAACAACGATTAATTCCGGCGGGAAACAATATGTATACAACGGCGGTTCTGCATCTGGGGTAATACTTAATTCCGGCGGCTCAAATATAATATATTCCGGCGGAGTTGCTTCTGCTACTAATATCAGTAGCGGGGGAGTTCAACATATATCAAACGGCGGTATTGTTTACTTTACAACAATAAATTCCGGTGGTAATCAACATGTATCCAGCGGTGGCATTGCTTCCTCCACTAACATTAGTAGCGGTGGAAATCAACATATATCCAGCGGCGGCTCTGCGAATTATACCGTTATTTCTTCCGGCGGCTCAAGTATAATATATTCCGGCGGTAAAGCTACAAATATCGACCACAAAGTTGGCGGAGCAATTACCACCAATGTATACGGCGGAGATAATAGTACCATAGTAAGCGGCAGTAGTGTTTCCGGTAGTTCTTTTTCTCTGAGTAATGGCGTAGCCAAAAATTTTATACTGTACTCTGGAGCAAGCCAAAATATATTTAACGGCGGCATAGCGAATAATACTATAATATCAGGTGGTTCACAGAATATATCCAGCGGCGGTTTGGCTTTGGCAACAACGGTTTTAGGCGGGGAACAAAATATATATGACGGCGGAAGTGCAAATTCTACCACGATATCGGGAGGTTCACAGAATATATTAAGCGGCGCTATAGCTTCGGCAACAACGATTTTAGGCGGAGAACAAAATATATATGATGGCGGCAGCGCGGAAGGTAGTATATTAAACGGCGGCGTGCAGAATATACATTCCGGCGGCAGTACGATTTCTTCCATAATATCGGGCGGGGATCAGAATTTATCTTATGGCGCTGTCGCGGATGGAACTATTGTTAAATCCAACGGATATCAAGTGGTAAGCAGCGGCGCTTATGCGTCAAATACGCAAATATCAAGAGGCGGCGAACAATATATATTCAGCGGCGGTTCTGCGTCTGATACTATTATCAATTTGAGAGGGTATCAACACGTATTTTACGGCGGCTTGGTATCAGGTACTTTATTGTCAGGCGGAAATCAATTTGTGCTTTCCGGCGCTTCGGCCATAGATACGATAATTTCAGGCGGCAATCAGTATGTGTCCGCTGGCGGGGCTGTTAATTCTACTACTATCAATTCCGGCGGCAGTCAGTTTATATATTCCGGTGGTAAAGTAACTTCTACTATCATTAATTCAGGCGGAGGGCAATATATACAAGGCGGCGGTTCGTCGTACGATGCCACGGCGTCTGCCGGCGGAGCGATTTTTGTAGAAAGCGACGGCGTATTAGGCGGAGATATAAAAATAGACGGCGGCTTGCTGCACGGGGAAGTAATGTCGCAGGGGGTGTTGGCAAATATAAATATTTCAAACGGCGGCATATGGGCTAACATGGGAGATTCTTTTGCAAGTACGCTTAATATAGACAACGGATATTTGGACTTGCGCAATGCGCAGCCGGGGGTTTATAGTATTCTTAGGGCAGATAGTATTTCAGTGGGATCAAATGGCGCGGTAATAAGTATGAACGCGGAGTTGGGCGATGATAGTTCAAATGCTGATCTTATTGTAGTAAACAGTTCGTATGACGGCGATACGCTGATAAAATTGACCAATACGGGCGGAAACGGCGCGCTGACAATCGGAGACGGCATAAAACTTGTTGACTTGAATGAAAACGGAACAAACAGCGGAAGTTTTGCTTTAGCCGGCGGTAAAGCCGACGCGGGAGCTTATGAATACGAGTTATATGAAGGGGGTATAGGAACTTTACATGCGGCTGATTATTTCCTGAGGTCTACCGAGAGAAAGACAGATATATTTAAAACAATGGCGAATATTCCGGAAATAAATATGCTGATGGCGCGCGCGGGGATGAATAATCTTGAGAAGCGTTTGGGGGATTTGCGCGGTTTTAACAATACGGATAATGTTCAGGGAATATGGGCTAGAACATATGCCAAAAAAATGACTGTGGAAGATTTGCTGAAGACGGATATGACTATATTTGGAGTAGAAGCCGGATACGATTATTTATTTACGCCGGAAGAGCCCAATAAATTATATGCCGGCGTGATGATAGGCTATATGTATAACGGGAGTATAAAAACGGCTCAGGACAACGGTTCTTATGGAAGCGGAAACGGTTTATCGCCGAGCGTGGGTATATACGCTACGTTGATAAACGAACGGGGCTGGTTTGTGGACATAGCGGCAAGGAATTTCTGGACTAGGCTAGATATGACGAGCTATGACGTAATGGGAACGGCATTAAAATACAGTCCTAAGAGGAATATTTTTGCGGGCAGTTTGGAAGCGGGAAAAGATTTTAAGGGAGAAATAAAAGCGGGCGACTTTATAAAAATAACGCCGAAGGCGGAACTAACATATATGAGAGCCGGAGCGGATGAGACAGAAGTCCAAAACGGCACGGGGAAAATGGAAATTGGAGCTTCGACGAGTATTGCGGGCAGAGCGGCAATATTAATAGGATATAATACGACAAATAAAGCAAACGGATTATTGATAGAACCGCTGATAGAATTGGCGTATAGTAGGGAGTTTTCGGGTAAAAACGAAATAAAATACGGAGCTGGCAAATACGAGAGCGATTTATCGGGCGGAATGTTTGAAGCGGCTTTGGGGTTAAACTCGAAGCTTTCCAAAGACGTGTACGTATTTGGGCAGATAACGTACGAAAAGGGCGGCAAAGTAGAGGCATACGGCGGAAATGTCGGCATAAAATACGCGTTTGGCAATATGGCTTTTGATCCATTCCGTAAAAAATGAAGTTTTGTGTTTTTGTAATAAAATAGAAATATCGCGGGCGGATTTTATGTCCCGCGACGAGGATATAAACAAATCCCTGTATTATCGCTGTGAAGCCGATGGCGTTATTGTGGGTGAATAAAGGAGAGCAAAATGCGCGAAAAAAAAGATATATCCCGCCGGGACTATCAGATACACATTAGAGTATCGCTTGCCGAACGCGATGAGATTAAGGCTCGCGCGCAGGCTAAAGGCCGCCCCGTTGGCAACTATCTGCGCGCGGCCGCGCTTGGAATGCTTGGCAAATAATTTAAATCAGGCGGGGCGTTAGCAATACCTTCTTAGGTTTTTAAACTCTGCCGCTCGCAAATGAGCGCTGGAGTATCGGACAATCCAACCGCATATCATCTGCGCTAGGGGTAGCACAAGCCGCAGTTAAAATTGCGCAATCGGCTCAAACGTAAAGGCGTGCATTTCTAAAATGAAAACAGTTTTAACTATTGCCGGTTCCGATTGCAGCGGCGGGGCCGGCATTCAAGCCGATATAAAAACTATTGCCGCGCATAAGCTTTACGCAATGAGCGCAATCACCGCGCTTACCGCGCAAAACACGATGGGCGTTTACGGCGCGGCATTAACTAAACCATATTTTATTACAAAACAGATTGATTGTATTTTTGCGGATATAGTTCCCGACGCAGTCAAAATAGGTATGCTTGCAAATGCCGCTATAATTGAAGCCGTTGCCCTCAGTCTCAAAAAATATAAGGCTAAAAATATTGTTGTCGACCCCGTGATGATATCGACGAGCGGAAGAAAGCTCATAAATGTTGGAGCGGTAACTTCGCTTAAAAAGAAGTTGTTTTCTTTAGCTGTGCTTATTACGCCGAATATTCCGGAAGCCGAAGTTTTAAGCGGCGTTAAGATAAAAAATAAAAGAGATATGTTTGCCGCCGCGCGCAAAATTTACGAGGACAGCGGCGCAAGCGTTCTGGTTAAAGGCGGACATCTTAAACGTTGCGCTGATGATATTTTGTATTGTAATGGCAAAACGCGCTGGTTTAAAGGGGAGAAAATAAACAATCCTAATAATCACGGCACGGGCTGTACTTTGTCTTCCGCAATAGCCTGTAATCTTGCTACGGGGCGCAGTTTAGAACAAAGTATACAAAACGCAAAAAATTATATTACCGGCGCGCTTAAAGCCGGTATTGCCTTGCCCGCCAAAGGAGCGGGACCGCTTAACCATTGTTATAACCTAAGATTTAAAACTACGCGCTCTCTGTGAGCGCGTGAATTACAATCTTTATTCTTCCCCGCACCCGTTGCGGGGTCTGGGTCGTATCCTTCACGGATCCGTGAATTGTCGTATTTTATTCTCATTCTGTTTTTAAACCCCATGCCTTTAGATTCCCTCTCAATAACGCTGAGGCAATGACGGAGAAATAAATTCTAAAAAATAATAGCTTTTTCTTCCGCCCTCGCCCGCTTATTTCATAAGAAAAAACGTACTGATATTCGGCTAAGTCTATTTTTATATATCGAAAATATATAAAATATAGTTATGGAAAACGTAAATATTAAAAATCAATTGGTTGAATGCGTCCCAAACTTTAGCGAAGGACGCGATAATGCGGTTATCAAACAGATAACCGACGCAATAGAATCCGTTGAAGGAATAAAATTGCTTGACGTTGACGCCGGCATTGCCACAAACCGCACGGTAGTCACTTTCGTCGGCGCGCCTGCTGCCGTTGAAGAAGCGGCTTTTTGCGCCGTTAAAAAAGCTGGCGAACTTATTGATATGCGCCGCCACAAAGGCGCGCATCCTAGAATAGGAGCGACGGACGTTTTGCCTATTATCCCAATTTCAGAAATTACTCTTGAAGAATGCGCGCAAATCGCCCGCAGGCTTGCCAAAAGAATTTATGAAGAGCTGGGCGTGCCGACTTATAATTACGAAGCGGCCGCAAACAGGCCCGAGCGCAAAAACCTCGCCGTATGCCGGCGCGGCGAATACGAAGGCCTTGAAAAAAGAATATCCGACCCCGATGAAGCGCCGGATTTCGGACCCGGCAAATTTACCGAGCAGGCCGCGCGCAGCGGGGCAACTGTCGTAGGCGCGCGCGATTTTTTGCTTGCCGTAAATTATAATCTTAACACTACTTCGTCAAAATTGGCAAATGAAGTCGCTTTTGACGTGCGCGAAAAAGGCCGCGCTATGCGCGAAGGCGGTAAACCGAACGGCAAAATTATAAAAGACGAAAACGGCAATACCGTTTTTAAACCCGGAACTCTCAAAGGGACAAAAGCCATAGGCTGGTTTATAGACGAGTACGCCATAGCGCAGGTTTCAATGAATATTACGGATAGAAAAGCCACTCCGCTTTATATTGCTTTTGAAGAGGTTTCGCGCGCGGCAGCAGCGCGCGGGTTGCGCGTGAGCGGAACGGAAATTATCGGACTTCTGCCAAAGGACGAGCTTATCAACGCCGCTAAATATTTTTTGCGCAAACAAAAACGCTCCGCCGGAGTTTGCGAAACGGAACTGATGAAAATCGCCGTAAAAAGCATGGGACTTAGCGACCTTGCGCCTTTTAAGCCCGAAGAAAAAGTTATTGAATATTTGCTTGAGGGCGGCAAGAAAAATAAAAAACTTATTGCTATGACTTGCAAAAATTTTGCCGAGGAAACCGCAAGCGAATCTCCCGCGCCGGGCGGCGGCTCGATATCGGCTTACGCGGGAGCGTTAGGCGCGGCTTTGGCGGCTATGGTGGCCAATCTTTCGGCCGCAAAAGCCGGCTGGGAAGACCGTCTTGAAGAATTTTCCGCCGTTGCCGAGCGAGGGCAGAGGATTATGACGGAACTGCTTGATTTGGTCGACGAAGACACCGCCGCTTTTAACAAAATTATGGCGGTATTTTCTATGCCAAAAAACACGGAAGAAGAAAAATCAGCGCGCGCAAAAGCTCTGCAATCGGCTACTCTTTACGCAACGCAGGTTCCGCTTAAGACAATGAGGGCGGCGTTTGAAGTTTTCTCCGTCGCGCGGGATATGGCGTCAAACGGTAATCCCAATTCCGTTTCCGACGCGGGCGTAAGCGCGCTTATGGCGCGTTCGGCCGTGCTTGGCGCCGAACTTAACGTGAAAATTAACGCTGCCGGCTTACAAGACCGCGCCGTGGCAAAAGAGCTTACGGAAGAAGCTTCCGACATATCTGCCAAAGCCGGAAAATTAGAAAAGGAAATTCTCAAAATTGTGAATGAAAAAATAGGGAAATGATAAGGGAATTTACTCTTGAAGGTTGTAATCGGGCATGAGGGGATAGAGAGAAAGATAAACGACTGAGATTGCGGGTCAAGCCCGCAATGACAACATCTTTTCCCTCTCCCTTTACGACGGGGAGAGGGTGGAGATAAAAAGTTTGCCATTTTCGCCCTCGATAAAAATTGTCCTAGAATGTCTTCATCGGGGAACATTCGAGGGCAACTCCAGCGGGAATTCAAGTTAAGTATACGGCAAAACCAGATTATCCAAAGAATTGTAAAATGTTTAATTTTTTTGGAGAAGAGTTCCTGAAAAACAGCATTTTTCAAGGAATTAAATCCAAAAATGTTTTTAAATCTTATTTTACAAAAATGCAGTATTATTGCATTATGCTATTGCCGCAGATAAGAAAACTTAAACTGCCCGCCGACAAATCGCTCAGCCGAGTACCGGCTCTGTTAACGTCGTAAAATGATAGAATAATAAAAGCGTGTTTTGCGTCGCTCAATACAGGATAAAAAAGAGGTTCAAAATGACTTTACAAGAATTCCAAAACGATATTAAGGCGGGCATACCGGACAATCTGCCGCCGGCGAAACCTTATGACAAAGAAATTAATCACGCGCCGAAGCGCAAAGATATTTTAACTCCCGAAGAAAAAGTTTTGGCCGTAAAAAACGCTTTGCGTTATTTCCCCGTAAAATATCACAAAGAACTTGCCGTAGAATTTGCGCGCGAGCTTAAAGATTACGGACGCGTTTATATGTACCGCCTTCGGCCGGATTATGAAATTTACGCGCGCGGTATCGGCGATTATCCGGCCAAATCAAAACAAGCGGCCGCGATAATGCTTATGATTAATAATAATCTCGATAAAGCCGTCGCGCAGCATCCTCACGAACTTATAACTTACGGCGGCAACGGAGCGGTTTTTCAAAATTGGGCGCAGTACCGTTTAACTATGAAATATTTAAGCGAAATGACCGACGGGCAAACTCTTGTTTTGTACTCCGGCCATCCGCTGGGTTTATTCCCTTCTCATAAAGACGCGCCCCGCGTCGTAATTACAAACGGTTTAACAATACCGAATTATTCCAAACCCGACGATTGGGAAAGATTTAACGCTTTGGGCGTTTCGCAATACGGCCAGATGACGGCGGGTTCTTTTATGTATATCGGCCCGCAGGGAATCGTTCACGGCACTACGATTACGGTTTTAAACGCCGCCAGAAAACAAATTCAAAAGCGCGGCGGAGAAATCGGCGGAATGCTTTTTATTTCTTCGGGGCTTGGAGGAATGAGCGGCGCTCAGCCAAAAGCAGGCGTAATTTCCGGCGTTGTCAGCGTAATTGCGGAAATTAACCCCAAAGCCGCGCAAAAGCGTTTCGAGCAAGGCTGGGTTGACGAAGTTTTTACGTCTCTTGACGATTTAACGGCGCGAATGCAAAAAGCGCAAAAAGATAAAGAAGCGGTTTCTTTAGCTTATCAGGGTAATATTGTGGATTTATGGGAACGCCTTGCCGGGCAAAATATTAAAGTCGATTTGGGATCCGACCAGACTTCCCTTCATAACCCTTGGGCGGGCGGATATTATCCGGCGGGATTATCTTACGAAGAATCAAATAAAATGATGGCGGAATATCCGGAGCAATTCAAAATGCGCGTTCAAGAATCTTTGCGCAGGCAGGTTGCGGCAATAAATAAACTCGCCGCTAACGGAATGTACTTTTTCGACTATGGCAACGCGTTTTTATTAGAGGCTGCGCGAGCCGGCGCGGATATAAAAAACGCAAGCGGCGGTTTCAAATATCCGTCGTATGTGCAAGATATTATGGGGCCGATGTTTTTTGATTACGGCTTTGGGCCGTTCCGCTGGGTTTGTACTTCGGGCAAAGCGGAAGATTTGCAAAAAACGGATAAAATCGCGCTGAAAGTTCTGCGAGAAATCCATAAAACTGCGCCGATGGAAATAAAAGGCCAGCTTGAAGACAATATACATTGGATA
>JAIRMX010000078.1 GCA_031258375.1 Elusimicrobiota bacterium
ATGTATGGAGGAAGTATCATGAGTATCAGAAACAAAAAAGCGTTTACTTTAATTGAAATCCTCGTAGTCGTAGTTATTATCGGCATTCTTGCCGCTATTGCTCTGCCGCAATATCAGAAAGCAGTTGAACGCGCAAGATTATCGGAAGCCATATCCAATCTAAAGACTTTGGCGCAAGCGGAAGAGGTCTATTATCTTCAATACGGAGAATATACCGCAATTGAGAATTTAGACGTACGAGTTCCAAATTCAGAATATTTTACATACGGTATGTCGGAAGAAAGATATGTATACGCGAGCAGATCGGGCTACCCCAAGATTGAATTATGGTTTAACTATTCTAAAGCGTCAACTCGCAACAACGAATGGATTTGCAAATGGTCAACCGCGAAAGCAGAAAAAATATGCCGCTACTTAGGCTGCGGACTTTACGGAGATAAGTATACCTTTTGCGTATTAAACAATTTGTAATTTTGTATATATATTTTGGGGCATAAGGTTACATTCACCCTTCCGGATACATACATTTAGAAAATAATGGCGACCGGTTTACATACAAGCAAGTACTATCAAAATTGCAGCTTGAGAAAATTCTCCATCCTATATCGTCGGCATTTATATACAATTTAAAATTATGTCTTCGCACGACGGTTGGGCATAAACCGTACCGCCGAGTCCGCAAAACGCAAATATCAAAAACAAACCCGCTAAAATAATTTTATTTTGCATAATTATCTCCAGCCGTCTTTTTTGACTTCTTCCAAATATTCTTTTATTTGCTCAAGCTGTCCGTTTTTATCCATACGAGCTTCTTTATAAACGTCCGCAGCTTTGCCGCTGCCCAAATATTTCCCTTGTTTAAAGGGATATATTGACATTTCAACGCCTTTTTTCGATTTAAGCCAGCAATGCATGGTAGCTAAAGTAAAATCCGTTATAGCTATGGCGCGTTTCATATCGCAAAGCGGTAAAATTGCTTCCCGCTCTTCCTCAGAGAGCATTTCAAAAAGTTCCCTGCTGGCGACATAATAAGCGTTAAGAGATATACCCTGTTTTTTCAACTCCGGCAAAACTTCGTTTACAAATATTTCGCCGGCTCCGCTGCCTTGAAGTATTATCGCGCCGTCGGCTTCGTCTTTAGCTTTACATAAAGAATATACTCCGTTTTTGGCTTTCACGGCAGAATCTGCTCCTATTGCTTCTCTGTCCGTAATACGCACGTTAGGACGCGTTACGGTCGGATATAAAACCGCAGGACGCCTTATAAGCGCGGCCGTAATAACCGGCCAAATATCGTTCGCGTCCAAAGGAGTTAAAACGATTGCGCTGCCTTTTGGAAAGTTGTCAATAATGAGCTGTAATGCCTGCGGATCCGCGTGCGTGGGGCCGTCTTCGCCGGTAGGCATACCGGCATGACCGTTAAAGATTATAAAACTATTTGATTCTTTGCCGGTAGCTTCACGACGGCATTGCTGTCCGATGGCGTGCAGACGCGCGGCCGTATGCATCATAGGCGCGCTAAAAGCCGCGTAAGAAGCGGCAATGCCTATATGACTGCCAAACGCGCTTACGCCGCTCATCAAGGCGGAAAGCCCGTCCTCGCAAATGCCGCCGCTTGAAACCTGCCTGCTTTGCGGATTGGAATTTTTGTTATAAAAACCTTTTGCATAAGGTTTTGATATCGCGCCAACGCCGGTAGAACCCGTCAAATCCGCGCTGGCAACAAGCATAATGCCGCCGGTTTCTTTGCCGATGAAAGATAATATATCCGCGCAAACTGCGCGCAGCGTAGGCTTATCGCCCGCTTTAAAAATAAACTGCTGCGGCGCGTATTCGGGAAGAAATTTGCTATAAACGCCCGCGATATCGCCGTCAGCCGCGCGGCGGTTAAAAGAATCGAGTTTATTTTTAGCTTCTTGCACTTTTTTGGCGAAAGGGTAGAAAATTTCCTCGTTTGTTTTGACAACCTCTCTTATTGTTTTAAGATTTTGCCAAAAACAATCTTCTATGCTTTGGGAAGTTTCAACGCCGCAAAAACGCGGCATTTTGACTTTAAAAGTATTTTCAAATTCCAACATAGCTCCGTAAAATTCCGCAGAATCAAATTTGTGCCCGCTTCCGTGGCTGGCCCTGCCTTCAAGACCGTAATGCCAGCCTTTCACCGTTCTGTAAACTATAGCCGTCGGCAGGCCGTTGTTAAGCTGATAAGCGAATTTTTGCGCGGCGTAAACCTTTTCCGTCTCCATTCCGTTGTCGACAAAAATTACGTTAAAACCGTTAATATAAAAAAGTTCCGCCGGCGTCCAAGCAACATAGTCGCCGGCTCCGCCGTTTTCGGCGGTTACCTTATCCGAATCTATCGAGGATTGATTCCAATCAAGATGAATAATGACATTATCAAGCCCGCTGGAAGAAGCCATTGCCAAAGCTTCGGACGATCTTCCGGCCGTAAGCCCGCCCTCTCCTTCTATAATATTGACTTTCGGCGCATTCTGTCCGTAAGCGGCAGCCGAAGCCAAAGCAAGGCCTATGCTGCTGCCCATGCCTACGCCGCTTGCGCCTGTGGAAAGTTTCACAAAAGGCGTAAGCGGTACGGGATGTCCGTCAAGGGATTTGCATTTAAAACGTTTAAAAAGTTTGTTGTCGCACGCGGGCGATTTGCGAAAGCCGAGCAAATCTTCCAAACGCAGCTGGCGGCTTTCCGGAGCGAGAAGTTCGGGCATATAATTTTTCACTATTTCGTTTCGCAGCGCGTACATCGCGTAAAGCCCTAAAGCTTTGTGTCCGGCGGCATAAGATAGAATATCTGCGTCTTCCCTATCGGGATTATTAAAATCATACGTCATTGCATTATAAACAAGACCGGCGGCTATTCTGCCGGAAGATATGCTGCCGCCCGGGTGTCCCGAAAGCGGCGCGAAATTATAAAGCATTGCGCAAAGCGTTCTGTAAACTACGTCAAGAGAGGTAAGATTTTTCAGATATTCCGGCAATATGTGATACGACGTATCCTGCATTATGTCCTGCACTATAAAATATTGATTTTGTCTGGTTTCCGTTTTGAACTCAGATGGTTTTACCGACATTGCTTTCTCCTTTAAGGCATTTTAAATAGATTTTATCATATTTTGGCGGGTTAAGAATATAAAATACGGGAATTAAACGCTACCGTCACTTTGCGACAGTGCGGCAATAAGGTAGTAATTGATTAAGGAAACAAATAAGCCGCATAACCGGCTTGATTCGGCGAGCGGACAGTTCCCTGAAGTATTTCCCCTCAGTATTGGATTTATGAATACGGAAAGAAACAATCTATTTAAGCAGAAAAAGACTTCTCTCCTGGCTTGGGTTTATCCCTGCCTGCACATACTCCCCGCCGAGCGATTGGCATATTTTATCCCCAAACTCACCTGCTGATATCACTACAGCGCAGTAAGTTTTATTGGCAGGCAGTATATGCCACAAACGTATCGTATTGTTTACACAACTAACAATAATTGCCGGATTTTCCGCGCCCCAAGTAGTTTGCCGTGCATAAGAGAAAGCCGGCGCATCAGAACCTAATTCCGCCTGCGACGTAGCATATCTATCATTAAGCATATGAAATATTTGTTGTTCTCTTTTAAGATAATCAAGATTAACGAAACATTGGCTGACTTTGCTTTTGGCTACTGAAAGCCTATATTGCGGAAACACTATTGCGCAGAGAATGCCGATTATTAAAACTATTACGAGAAGTTCGATTAATGTAAAACC
>JAIRMX010000162.1 GCA_031258375.1 Elusimicrobiota bacterium
TAGGCCGTTACCCTACCAACTAGCTGATAGACCATAAGATCGTCCAAAAGCGAAAAATCTTTAAGAGAAAGATGATGCCATCTTCCTATATTATGGGGTATTAGCTAATCTTTCAACTAGTTATTCCCCACTTTTGGGTAGATTCCTTATGTATTACTCACCCGTCTGCCACTAGAATTTTCAACGTATTGCTACGCTAAAAATCCCCGTTCGACTTGCATGTGTTATGCACGCAGCCAGCGTTAACTCTGAGCCAGGATCAAACTCTCCATTAAAATTGAAGACCTCTGAGCGGTTTACCGCTTACAGGTCCGCAACGCTTAACGAAGATTTGCTGACTATTAGCTCATTACTTTTTTACTTATTTACTCATTGAATTTACGTTGGACCTTATATATAAGTATATATACATAAGGATTTAACGAATGTAATCTTGCTCAGTTAATACAGACTTGCGCTTGTATTTTCTGCTTCAAGTTGCCCATTCGCACATTTTGCGTTCAAATTTTCAGAGAGCGAAACTTCCTCTTTTGCTTCTTCTTTATGAAGAACAAATTAGAAATTTTGTTCAAGTTTTTATGGAACCGTTTTTAGGTTACACAAATATTTTATGAAATTTTTTTATTTAATGTCAAGCGTTTTTTAAGGATTGTTTGGCAACCCCCCGCAAGACCGGTTTACTTATCCCTTGCTTTAAAACTTACGAGATTAAGCGTACCAACATTTCGCCGCCACTGCGGCATAATTATCAAAAATCTGTTTGCTAAAAAGAACGTTTATCTTTGCTACTTAAATATTGTAGCACATTTTTTTAAAACTTGTCAACACTTTTTTAAAAGATGTTTTTTACGACGGAAGTTTTTGTTTTCCATTTATCTGCTACACATATAGTATAACATAAATATCGGGAAATTATCAAGCTTTTTTTAAACAATTTAAAAGATCCTTTATTTACTGCTTTTTGCGAAGCTGATCATCGCTTAATTGTTGTTTAAAAGTATATCACAAAAATAAAAGCTTTATCAGCCCAAAAGAAATTTCTTTGCCGTAATAAAAAACAAAAATTATTTCTTGGCCTAAATAATATATCTTATTCTCCCTCCGCCGCTGTCTTGAACGCTTCCTTTTACGGCTCCGGGGAGAGATTTGCAGACATATTCATATTCCGCTACGGCGTCGCACAAAAATTTATCTCTGTACACATAATTCTCCTCTGCATGATTTTTTGAAACATATATAAAGATATATTTACCTCCGCTTCTAATAACATGAAATCTAGTTGCTGAAAGATCTATTGTAAAGCCATTTGTATTATTAATATCTATGTCCGATAAATCAGCAATAGATTTTGGGTATGTTCCATTAGTAAGATAAAAAATTTCATAATGTGTTTGAATTTCCTTTAAAAGAAGAAGACCTTGTATAGCTTTACTTTTTTCAACTGCTTTTTGATATTGCGGAAGCGCAATAGCGGCGAGAATGCCGATGATAAGAACAACTACAAGAAGTTCTATCAATGTAAATCCTTTTGTATTTTTTATATTTTTCATACTTTATACCTCGTTATTTTTTATTTTATTTTCCGGCTTTGTCATACTCGCCCCCGATACAAACATTCGAGGGTAAACTCCCGCGGGTATCCATTTTTGCGACTTTAACATAGATTGCCGATTACAAATTTCGGCAATGACAAAACAAAAACGGCCGTTATATTTGAGCCGCATCACTGACCCAAAATATAACAGCCGTAGTTTCCCGCCTTTACGGCGGGAAACATTCAGCACAAGACATTTGGTTAATTAGGCCGAATATCTTGTGCTTGATAACGAGCTGTTTTTGGATATGATGCGTGCCTTTGGTATCCCAAAAGCTTGTCCCGCTTTTAAACTACGCAGGACACCCAAAAATCAAGCAAAATTTTATACAACAACCATTTTAATCTAACTTCTATTTATATAGTATATCATAAAATTTAAAAAATCGATGGGTCAAATTGTCCGGTAGTCCCTCTTTAATAATAAGTTTGCCGAACACAAAAAATTTTATAAAGTGTATATATTATGAATATGGATACATTGTTAAAATCAACCGCGCGGAGTTTGTATTTAAGCGCAAAAGTTTTGCCGCTCATAAAGACATATTGCAATCCGTCGTTGTTAAACTTTTTTACCTTTGCAAAATTCTGCACGCAAGCATATTTGAAAAACAACCGTTAAGCGTTGACGCCGCCAAAAACAACAAAATAATCTTTTTTATAACTAATTTTTCCGGATTATACTCGCTTTATCGTAAGGGGATTAGTTTTATTTTGTATCCTACGGCCTCTGCCAGCGTTTCTATGGTAGAAAGGCGGGTATCTACGGCGCCTGTTTCAAAACGCGCTATTACGGATTGTTTAACGCCGGTAAGTTCCTCTAATTTTTGCTGTGTTATTCCTTTTTCTTTCCGGAGTTTTATAAAGGTATACAGAAAATCGTAAAGGCTTTCGTTTGCGTTTGCATTGCCGTTTGAAATGCCGCTGCCGCCCTCCCAAAGTTCTTCGCAGGCCAAGTCTATATTCTCATTCCAAGCTATACCGAACCCGCCCATATCAACGTGTACATTTTTAAATAATCCCGGAATGTTTTTTAAATCTTTAAATACAGGCCACCGTTTAAACAAAGGTTTAACATCGTAAGTTTTTTTTACTCCGTTTAAAAACTCAGCTTCAAGTATAAAATTATCCAATGCTTTTATTTTTTTTACTTTATAAAACATAAACTCACCTTCATAATTTACCGCTCATTTCAGAGGGGGCAGTTTTGTAATCTTCTCTTTCTTCCACATATCCAACAATGCTTTTTTATTTTTATTCAGCCATTCCTGAATAAGGCTTATTGCTTTTGCAGGGAGATCTCCTTCCGTCATTTCGCCCGTCCTTATATCAATGCTTCCCACATATTCGCCGTACACCGCGTGAATATGCGGAGGATTGTGTTCCGTTTTCCTAAAAAACATTTTTATCACTATTCCATAAAATCTCGCTATTTCCGGCATACTTTGGCTCCTTTAATTAATCTCTATAATATAATTATAGCTTATAAGCTATAATTTATCAAGGGGAGAAATTATTTGTATCATTTAAAAGATAAAAATGGACATAACAACATTCCGCTTTTGAACTTTAAACAGTCCGTTTTTGATTTTTAAATAACACAATTATTCAAATAATCTAAAGATTTTAAACTTCTTTATTTGTCTTTTTATGTTTTTTGCAAAGAGAATTTTTAAGCGTTTAAATCCTTTAAAAATTTTGTAAAGTGTATATATTATGAATATGGATACATTGTTAAAATCAACCGCGCGAAGTTTGTATTTAAGCGCAAGAGTTTTGCCGCGCAAAATACGCAAAACTTTTTATTGCGGATACTTGCTGTGCCGCGCGGCGGATACTGTCGCGGATACGAATATCATAGACGGACAAAAAAGATTAAACCTTATAAAAAATTTCCCAAAAATTATCAAAGACCAAGATAAAACTTTAATTTCCGAATTCAAAACCGCAATACCCAAAGAAACGGATATAAACGCGCGGGAAAAATTATTGCTTGATAATATAGATTTATATCTGGAAGAATACAACGCTCTTAATTACGAACAAAAAAAAATAATTCTTGACGTTGCGCGCGCAGTCTGCGGAGCTATGGAGTGGGATTTGACATTTTTCCCCTCGCAAGACAGCGATATTTTAAAAGCCGTTTTCGACGATAACGCGACGATAAATTACTGCGACCAAATGGGCGGGGAGCCGGGCATATTCTGGGCAAAACTTTTGCTTGAAGGCAAACAAGACGACGAATTTGCGAACAATGCAAAAAATATCGGCCGCGCTTTGCAAATAACAAATATCTTGCGCGATATGCCAAACGATATTGCAATAGGCCGCTGCTACCTGCCTCTTACGGATTTGACGAACGCGAACTTAATGCCGCAGGATTTATTGGATAAAAAAACCTATAAGAAATTAAAACCCGTAGTTTTAAAGTGGATAAGCTGGGGCGTTGAAAATCTAAAATCCGCGCCGGCGTTTTTTGTAAAAATACCCAAGATAAAATTCGGCGCGCGAGCCGCCGTCGCATGGCCTGTACTGTGGAGCTTAGACACTTTATATTTTATTTCTAATGCAAAAAATTTACTGGATAAAACGCAGCGCGTGAAAATTTCAAAAAAAATTATTTATTTGACTATTTTGGCAACTCCGCTTTATTGTTTAAGCAATAATTTATTTAATCTTATAATAAAACATAAAATCGCAAAGCTAAAAAAATTATTTTAACATACGAATTAAAATTTGCTATATTAATATTAGTTGTAAAATAAATTCGAAAAAAGATATTATTATGAAAAACAAAAACGCAGTTAAGGAAAAGAGTATCTGTCTGTCTGTCTGTCTGTCTGTCTGTCTGTCTGTCTGTCTGTCTGTCTGTCTGTCTGTCTGTCTGTCTGTCTGTCT
>JAIRMX010000165.1 GCA_031258375.1 Elusimicrobiota bacterium
TAATAAATAGATTTAACAAGCTGGGACTGCCAAAATACGCAGTTTAGAGAATAGTTGGAGGGTTGTTATGGTTTGTGTTGTGCTTTGGGCAGTTCTTTACCTAATTGTGCAACAAGACCTTTTTTAATTAATGTTAACTTCACAAAATTGCGTTTTACTCTACGTATGTCTTTGCCATACTTTCTGCGACGAGACTGCCAACATTTTTGCCCATTATGCCAAAATTTGCAATCTTTCTACAAATAAAAAATAATTAAAGCATTTTATTTTTTTGAATCTTTAATCGCGGCCAGCACTTTTGGAAGTATCTGATGCAAATCCCCGACTATGCCGTATTTGCAAACATTGAAAATAGGCGCGCTGCCGTCTTTATTAACGGCTATAATAATGTCGCTGTTCTCCATACCCACGACGTGCTGCACCGCTCCTGAAATTCCGCAGGCCATATAAAGCTTAGGTTTAACGGTTACGCCGCTTTGTCCTACTTGATGATTTTTGGGTTTCCAGCCGGCGTCAACTGCCGCGCGGCTTGCGCCTACGGCTCCGCCAAGCTCGGCGGCTATGGCGTTAAGAATATTAAAATTTTCAGCGGTTTTAAGGCCTCGTCCGCCGGCAATAACTATTTGCGCTTCGTCAAGCTTTTCAACTTCGGCGCAGGCGTCTATTTCTTTTTTCAAAATTCTGACTTTTGCAGACTGCGCCGGCAAAGCGATATTTTCCAAAATAATCTGAGCGGACGCGCCCGCGCTTATTATTTTACGTCCCATAACGTTTGGGCGCACGGTGGCCATTTGAGGACGATTGCCGGGTCATAAAATATCCGCCATAATATTGCCGCCGAATGCCGGGCGCGTTTGCACCAAATTGCCGTTTTTAATTGAAAGAGCCGTACAGTCCGCCGTAAGGCCGGTATGAATTTCCGCAGCTATGCGCGGCGCCAAATCCCGCCCTAGAAAGGTTGAAGGATAAAGCACTATGCTCGGTTTATATTTTTTTATAAGCGTTATCACGGCATTTGCATAAGCGGCGGTATTATAGTCCGCATATGCGGGGTTTTCGACGCTGTAAATTATATCGGTTCCGTAAGCGGAAAGTTCGGCGTATAAAGAAGAATTATCAGCGCCGATTATAACCGCGCATAACTTTTCGCCAAGCTCGTTTGCAAGCTCGCGGCCTTTGGTTAAAAGTTCAAGGCTTACGGGACGGTTTTTTACCGCGCCGTTTTCGCCGATAACTTCGGCAAAAACCCAAACGCCTCTGTAAGAAGACAAATCGTTTAAAGAATTTTGTTTTTGCGGCATGGCAAGCGCTTTAACCGGACACAGCGATACGCACGCGCCGCATAAAGTGCAGGCGTTGCTGACAACGGCTTTCCCGTTATCTAAACTTAACGCGCCAAACGGACAAGCGGATACGCACGCGCCGCAACCTATGCAATTTTGTAAAATATTAATCATTTTATGACGTTCTCCGGAAATATGACGACAACTCTATTTAATTATTTTAGCAAATTATTAACAGCTGCCCGAATTTTTTTATCGGCGCGGCAATCTCTTTATTGCAAAGCAATGCTTTGAGTTTTGAGTGATTTTAATGTTATGAGTTTAAAACTCAAACCGCCGTTTTACTTTCAAGGCATATAATAAAATCTTTCGGCTTGAGCGTTGCCGTGTGAAAATTCTTGCGCGTCAAAAAGAGTCGCGCACGGCGTTTTACTGCTACTGCGCAATTCATAGCATACAGTTTTATTTGTTTTATACCAGTGGTCTGTCGAAAACATATACGCTCCGTATTTTGGACTGTTCTTGCACAAGTAAATATTAGCCCAGGAGCTAACGGTGGATAAATTGACTGTAATAAAAGGCTGTATGACCTTAAAATCTTTTCTATAGGCAACATTGCTCGCTATGGGAAGACCGCAAGAAGAATCGCCTTCGCTAATAGGGATTTCTATATCCAAATCGTCAAACCGCTGAGGTCCTGAACCTGTAGTGAGTTTGTATAAATCCGCGCTTCTATTTAGCGATGATAGCAGCGATAAATAAGGCAAAATTTTCGCTCTTTCAACGGCCTTTTGATATTGCGGCAGCGCAATAGCGGCAAGAATGCCGATGATAAGAACTACGACTAACAATTCTATTAGCGTGAAGCCTTTTATGTTTTTCATACTTTATACCTCGTTATTTTTGTTTTTTACAAACAAAAACGGCCGTTATATTTTAGCCTTGAGAACTAACCCAAAATATAACAGCCGTGGTTTCCCGTCCGTACGGACGGGAAACGCTCGGCACAAAATATACGGGTAATTAATCCGAATACTTTGTGCCTGATAACGAGCTGTCTTTGGAGTTCTCAAGTGCCTTTGAATTCTCAAAAGCTCTCCCTGTTCTTCACAGGGTTCCAAAAACAGTATCAAATTTTTATAAGCCGATTATTTTTTCTTTTGTCACTCTGAACTCTGTCCCGTAAAGTTGTAATACGGGATTGTTTCAGCGTCCGCTCTTTTGTCACCCTGAATTTATTTCAGGGTCTGTCATTTACTACAGATGCTGAAACTAGTTCAGCATGACGATTTGTTGTTTTCGGCTTACATATAACAATCGTTTTCTCCTTGATTTTGCTTTCTAATTTTATTATACAATAAATTTAACTTTTTTTACGGCAGAGATAATGTGAATCATTTGACTCCCTTAGTAATTATTAAGAATAGGTTATTACCCGGGCGATTGTTTTTATCGTTAAGGTTTTTCATTTGCTAAAAAACTAAGTTTTAAATCTTAAATTATAACAATGATTAAGCGGTCCCGCTCCTTTGGCGGGCAAGTCAATACCGGCTTTAAGCGCGCCGGTAATATAATTTTTTGCGTTTTGTATACTTTGTTCTAAACCGCGCCCCATTGCAAGATTACAGGCTATTGCGGAAGATAAAGTACAGCCCGTGCCGTGAGTATTGGGATTATTTATTTTCTTCCCTTTAAACCAGCGCGTTTTGCCATTACAATACAAAATATCATCGGCGCAATGTTTAAGATGTCCGCCTTTAACCAGAACGCTTGCACCCGTATCAGCGTAAATTTTGCGCGCGGCGGCAAGCATATCTCTTTTATTTTTTATCTTAACGCCGCTCAATACTTCGGCTTCCGGAATATTCGGCGTAATAAGCGCAGCTAAAGAAAACAACTTCTTTTTAAGTGAATTTACTGCCCCCGCATTTATCAGCCTGCTTCCGCTTGTTGATACCATCACGGGGTCGACAACAATATTTTTAGCTTTATATTTTTTAAGACTGCGGGCAACGGCTTCAATTATGGCGGCATTTGCAAGCATACCTATTTTGACTGCGTCGGGAACTATATCCGCAAAAATACAATCAAGCTGTTTTGTCAGAAAATTCGGCTTAGTTAATGCCACGCCGTAAAGGCCCGTCGTGTTTTGCGCGGTAAGCGCGGTGATTGCGCTCATTGCGTAAATCTTATGCGCGGCAATGGTTTTTATATCGGCTTGAATGCCGGCCCCGCCGCTGCAATCGGAACCGGCAATAGTTAAAACTGTTTTCATTTTAAAACCTCTCATAATGCCACAGGCAAACCTATGGCCAGAATTTCTCATGAATTTTTTATCCAATATCCATATGGAGCTAAATAATCAGAGATACTACATTTGTAAACATTTATGCTCATACCCGTTTAATTCACATGTTCATTAAAATAAGCCGCGGAGATATGATAAATTGTAAATTATGTTGATAAGAATTTCAATTCACGCACTCGCGAGGAGTGCGACGCGCTCAGCGAATACTATAAGAGCGCAAAGTTCTAGATTTCAATTCACGCACTCGCGAGGAGTGCGACACGCTTAGTCAATTTTCCTGCAGCATAATTTAAGATTTCAATTCACGCACTCGCGAGGAGTGCGACCAAACAGCCAGATAGCGGTGCCCGCCGCACCCACGATTTCAATTCACGCACTCGCGAGGAGTGCGACTACGCTTTAACC
>JAIRMX010000173.1 GCA_031258375.1 Elusimicrobiota bacterium
TGTTAAAGCCTTTTGCTTTATCGCCGATTTCAACGACTTCTCCGCACATTTCATGTCCGAAAATAAAAGGCGGTTCCATTCTTCTGGCGGCCAGCGCGTCGCCGTGATAAATGGGCAAATCGCTGCCGCAAATTGAAGCCGCGTAAATTTTGATAAGAAGCTCGTCGCTTTTTATCTGCGGAACGTCTCTATCCGTATATTCCGCGCCCGGGCCGGGTTTCATTTTACAAATTGCTTTCATTTAATAACTCCTATTACATATCAGAAACATTGGAACTTATATATTTATTCTACTATAATTGTAAGAGGTTTTTCATTGCAATTCGCTAAGAAAACACATCTAAAAATCGTTTTTTGAGCAACAGGCCTTTTAATTTATTTATACCGGCGTATCGCTCTCGCTTTAGGAATTGTATTCGCTTCAACGCATTGTTTATGGGTTTTAAAGCTGGTTGATAAAATTCTCAAGATTTTAATTATAAGAAAATAGTATAATAATTTTAGCAGTGAAGCAGCAAAAGGAGCAAACGGTTGTTAATGTAAGCCAAAAAGGCTTATAAAAATTTGATTCTGTTTTTGGAACTGCGTGAAAACGCAGGCCAGCTTTTGAGAAATCAAAGGCAAGGTACCAGTCCGAAAACAGTCGTTTTAGGCACAAAATATTAGAATTAATTACTCTGGTGTTTTGTGCCGAGTGTTTACCGCCTTCGGGCGGTAAACCACGGCTGTTATATTTTGGGTAGCTGGTACCTGCTCATACATAACGGCCGTTTTTTATTGGCCAAAAAGCAGTTATTTTCTCTCTTTCGTAAAGAGAGAAGGAGACTTAAGGACGAAAGTCCTTAAGTCGGAAGAGAGATTTAATATAAGCCGTTTTAAAGCTGGTATTAAATCCCTCGCCGCTAAAGCGACACTCCCTTTACAAAAGGGAGAAAAAGACAAAGAGGTAAAAAGTATTAAAAATGAAAAAGCGTTCACGCTGATAGAGCTTTTAGTAGTAGTTATAATAATCGGCATACTTGCCGCCATCGCAATCCCGCAATATAAATTAGCAGTGGAAAAATCGCGCTTATACAGCATGCTTCCTATTATGAAAAGTATTGCCGAAGCTAAACAACGCTATACTTTGTCTACAGGAAATTATACCGGCGACGACGACTTGCTGGATATAAAAATTCCCTATATTAGTAAAACTTGCGATGAGAAGAACTGTTTGTATGGATTTAGAAATGGTTTTCTTTGTATTGTAAGAAATTATTCTACTTCCTTGACGTTGCTTTGCAACAATCGCAAAGGTATTATCGAAGGCGGTTATACCATTGACTACTATTATCCTAGCCAATCCCTATGCTATGGCAAAACGGGAAGCGCGGGAGAAAAAGCGTGCAAGTCTTTGGGCAAAAAAAGACCGTCATGCAGCGACGGAAATACATGTTATGACTTTTTATAGTAAATTATCTTATATTAAGATACTTTCCGATTATGACGGTGAACTTTGAAAATCTCGTCAAAGGTTTCTGTTGTAATTAATTTATATTTGGCCTAATAGGCTGAGAAATCTCAAGCGGGTTTTGCGCGTCCCCATAGCATGGCTGCTTGAGAGCCATATACCTACGGAGATAGGACATAAATATATAATAAAAAATAAGCCTTTGAAAATTTCAAAGACTTGTTTCTATTATTAACTAACAAACAGGATTTATATTGCCGTTATCGCAATATCGTTTTTATTTGCCAAATCAATAACTTCTTCTATATCAAGAACAAGGGTTTTATCCGCTTCTATTGCAAGCGCTTTTGCGCCGGCTTCAATCATAACGCGTATGGTGCCTTTGCCTATTACCGGCAAATCGTATCTGTCGTCTTGATTGGGGCGCGCGACTTTTACGACTACAATTGCGGCTTTTTTATTTGCCGCGGAATTCTTATAAAGTTCGCCCGCGCGCTTTATGCAATTATCGGTGCCTTCCATCCCTTCCACCGCGATAGCTGCGCGATCGCATATAACGGATGTTAGGCCGACGTCAAGTCCCGCTAAAGTTTTGGATATTTTGTAGCCTAAATTTATGCTTTGCCGCTCGTCTTGCGTCGGCGCGCGCTTTGTAAGAGCGCCTTTTGCGGGAATAAATCTTTCAAGAAATATAGCCGAAGAAGTAAATTCTATGCCTTCTTTTTTAAATTCGTTTATGGCCGCGCTTAAAATAGTTTTTGGACGCATGTCTTTGGCTTTTGCCAAAGTTTTTGCGGCGCGCAAATCCGGCATAACGCTAAATATGCTTACGTGCTGCACGCGGCCGGCCATCACGGCCGTAGTAATGCCGTTTTCTTTTAGAAAATCAATTGCATGGCCAAGCTGACCCAGTTTTAAGAGAACGGTTTTTTCCGCGTAATCTTTAAAAACTTCAATATCGGCATTGCCTTTTACGCCCAGAACATAAACCAAAAACCCTTTAGCTTTGGCTTCTTTGGCTATAAGCAGGGGGAATTTGCCCTCGCCGGCGATAATTCCGAGTTTTTGCCGATTATTGTTCATCGACATCCGTTTCCTTTTGATTTTTTTTGCGCCGCGCGGCAGTTATGCCGCGTTTCGTGTTTTCTATAAAAGTAATTATCTCCAAAACTTCCGGCGTAGGATTATTTGTGCGCAATATTTCAATAGATTCTTTCAAAGTTCTTGTGGAATGAAAAAGCGTTTTATAAGCGTTTTTAACGGCAAAAATCATTTCTCTTGTAAAGCCGTTTCTTCTAAGTCCGATTGTGTTAATGCCCACGAGTTTTGCGCGCCCGCCGGAAGCGCGGCAAAACGGCGGTACGTCAAGCGGCAAGCCGCTCAGTCCTGAAATCATTGCCAGCCTGCCTATGCGCACAAATTGATGAACGGCGACCATACCGGATAAAATCGCGTTATTTGCAATTTCCACATGTCCCGCCGCGCCGGAATTATTCACCATTATAACATTGTCGCCTAAACGACAATCGTGCGCAACATGCGAATTGGCCATAAACAAACAATTATTGCCTATAGAGGTAGGCTCTCGCAAAGTTGTGGCGCGGTGTATCGTAACGCCTTCGCGTATTTGATTGCCGCTGCCCATAACCACCATGCTTTCAATCCC
Source organism: Elusimicrobiota bacterium (assembly GCA_031258375.1). Taxonomy (GTDB): domain Bacteria; phylum Elusimicrobiota; class Elusimicrobia; order Elusimicrobiales; family Elusimicrobiaceae; genus Proelusimicrobium. The sequence continues at coordinate 3,117 of JAIRMX010000173.1, forward strand.
GTCGTAAGATAAATCCTGAGGTTTGACGCCGATAGACGCTGCGGAAATAATTTCATTTTTTTCGCCCATAAGCGTGTTCTCTATCACGCAATAAGGGCCTATCCACGTTCCGTCGCCGATAGTAGTTTTTTTGCCTATTATGGTATAAGGGCATATTGTCACATTGTTCCCAATTTTGGCGTCGGGAGCGATAATTGCCGTAGGATGTATGTTTTGCGACATTTTATTCTTTGTCTCCTAATATAAAATTAAGCTGGGCTTCTGTGCAAAGCCCGTTATGAGTGTAAGCCTCCGCATATATTTTGGTTATGCGTCCCGCCCGGAGTATTTCTATTGCCAACTTTAATAAATCCCCCGGCCGCGCCTGCTTTCTGAATTTTGCATAATCTATACTCATAAAAAAGGCTTCTTTGCCTCTAAATTTGGAATTATGCATAATTGCGGCGCCTACCGATTGCGCCATACATTCGAGTATCATTACGCCCGGAACTACCGGATAATTCGGAAAATGCCCCTTGAAAAAAGCTTCCTGACCGGTAAAACGGCGCAAGCCAAGCATATAGCGTTCCTCCGCAAACAAATGAACTTCGTCTACAAAAAGAAAAGGGTCTCTGTGCGGAAGACTTTGTTCTATTACCGGACGTTCTACTATATATTCCACCGGTTCTCTGAGCAAAAAAGCCAGTTTACCCATTGATTGTTTCCTTCAGTAAAATTTTGCCGAATTCTATATTGCTTTTATGACCTCCGCATGAACAGGTTATATGAATATTCGTAAGCGCTTTGTTTATCAGTTTAAAATCGCCGAGCATATCAAGTATTTTATGGCGCGCCATTTCATTTTCAAAGCGCGGCCGCGTTGTGAAACCGGTTTTTGTTATAACGACGCAATTATTAACGGTTCCCCCTTTTGCAAGTCCGTTTTTGCGCAAAAATTCAATTTCTTCTTCAAACCCGAATGTGCGCGCCGGCGCAATTTCCTTTAAAAAATTATCCGGCTTAACTTCAAAAGTATATTCCTGTCTTGAAACTAAAGGATGGTCGCGCAAAAATATAAAAGTTAGTTTTGTTTTATCCGAAGGTTCGGCTTTATAAACTATATCGCCTTCTTTATAGTCTATATTTTTTGTAACTTTGAGAATAGGATAATCGTCGTCTATTTGCTTAAACCCGGCCTTAATAATCGCATTTGCGTATTCTAAAGCAGAGCCGTCCATAACCGGCGGCTCGGGCCCGTCCATTTCAATAATTAAATCGGTTATGCCAAATGCGTTTAGCGCGCTTAAAATATGTTCTACCGTGTGAACTTCGGCTTTAGCGTTTGATAAATTTGTGCCGCGCATAACGGAAGAAACAGAGTTCAGCTCCGCTTTAATTGTTCCGCTACCCGCAATATCGGCGCGTATAAAAGAAATATAGCCTTGCTCGGAAGGTTTTAAAATCATCGAGCACGGCATGCCCGTATGCAGGCCTATTCCTTTTAAAACTGTTGTTTGTCGCAATGTCTTTCTGCGCATATTCTAAATTATAATATTTTTTGGCAACAAATTACTCCGAAGATTTAATCTGCGGAGTATTTGTCGATAAAAGCGATACAAATTTTATTTGGCTTTTACAGTTTTATTTATCATTTTGGCCAAGCGTGATTTTTTTCGCGCGGCTGCTTTTTTATGTATAACGCCTTTTTTTGCCGCTTTATCCAAAGCTGAAGACGCCTTTTTCAAATCGGCGGCGGATTTTGTCGATTTTACTTTTTTAGCCGCTGTGCGCACGGCTTTTTTAAGACCTGTGTTTCTTGAATTTCTTCTATCCGCCTGACGAGCGGCTTTTATCGCGCTGGTATGGCGCCCTGTTTTTAATTTTGCCATTTTCAACCTCTTAAAAGATATATTT
>JAIRMX010000209.1 GCA_031258375.1 Elusimicrobiota bacterium
AATAAATAGATTTAACAAGCTGGGACTGCCAAAATACGCAGTTTAGAGGATAGTTGGAGTGGTGTTATGGTTTGTGTTGTACTTTGGGCAGCTTCTTTACCTAATTGTGCAACAAGACCCTGAGATTAAACAATCTGTTGACTTTTCAGTAATTTGTATGTAAACTATATTTAATAGCCTGCAAGGCTATGAAAACTTATAATTACCTTAGGAGGGTAATGATATGAACAAGAAAGGGTTCACCCTGATAGAATTGTTGGTAGTAGTGCTGATAATCGGTATTCTGGCCGCGATTGCGCTGCCGCAATACTTCAAAGCGGTTGAAAAATCCAGATCAACGGAAGCTTTGTCAATAATGGGATCTTTGGCGGGAGCGATGGAAAGAGGTAGATTAGTTGATAATAACGCAAATTATCCTGCTTCTCTTGGCGGTTTGGATTTGACGTTTACAAATTCAGACGGTACTGCGGCCACTGCCACTTCGATACAAACAAAAAATTTCAACATTGTGATCACCGGCGGTACCGAAGCTTCTGGAAAAATAGTTGCCACGAGAAACGGGTCTAACGCTTATAAGATTCAGAGAATGATTTTGTCTGGTGCTGTTACATGTCAAAATGGTACCACAAGCGGAGTTTGCGAATCTCTCGGTCTTACCGTCGGAACCATAAACTAATAGCAAAGTCGGCAAAGTTTGCAAAGCCCCGCTCGTACGAGCGGGGCTTTTCATTCCAAAATATCTGAGCAATTTTTTATTTTGCGCGGGTTGCGTTCATACGCTTAAATTCTCGATATACGAATATTGCCGATAAAGAGGCCGCGCCCAAGTCCGCCGCAGGAAAAGCAAATAAAATGCCTTGCAGTCCGAATATTTTGGGCAGGATAAGCAGCAAAGGTATAAAAAATATTATCTGACGCGACAGGCTCAGCAAAGTGCCTTGCAGCGGTTTTCCCAAAGCCTGAAAGAAATTTGAAGCTATTATTTGAAAGCCCACTACGGGAAACATAATCGTGCATATTCTCAAAGAACGTATTCCCAAATCCATAAGCTGTCCCTGCTCGTTTCTGAATATGGAAATGAAAAATCCCGGAAACGCTTCCATAAGTATGAAACCCGCCGTCATAGATATCGTGGCGTAAGTTACGGCAAGCACGAAAGTTCTTTTGACTCTTTCATATTGTTTCGCGCCGTAGTTATATCCTATAATCGGCTGCGCGCCCTGCGTCAAGCCTTGTATCGGCATAAAAATAACTATTAATATACTGTATACTATGCCTATTGCGGCGACGGCAATGTCTCCGCCGTAAAGCAGCAAAGAATGATTTAACAGCGCGTTTACAAGGCCTATGGCCATTTGCAGCGCAAACGGGGCAAAACCCAAGGCCGTTATTTTCAGCGTAAGGCCGGGTTCAAGTTTCATATATTTTAAACGGAAGCGCAATTTAGTCCAGCGCGAGTTAAAATATAAAACGACCCATAAAAAAGAAATAAACTGCGATATAACCGTAGCCCACGCGGCGCCGGCAATACCCCAGCCGAAAACAAAAATAAACAGAGGATCCAAAATAATATTTACGGCCGCGCCCAAAATCTGCGTGAACATTGAAGTTTTGGGATGCCCGTCGGAACGGATAAAATGATTAATGCCCGGGCCGGCCGCGGCAAATATCGCGCCGTAAAGTATTATTTTGAGATAGGTTTTCGCATAAGGAAAAACGGCCGGACTTGCGCCCAAAACTTTTATCAATATATCGTCGATAAAAATAAAACTCAGCGCTATAGCCGCGGCCGGTATCAGAAAGAGCAGAACAAAAGCGTGTCCCATAATTTTTTCAACTTCGCCTCTGCGTCTTTGGCCAAGACGTATGGAAAACAGCGCGTTTGCGCCGACGCCTATTAAAATCGAAGCCGCCATTATAACCATCATTACCGGCATTATAATCGTTATTGCGGCAATAGCCAGCGCGTCAATGCCCTGCCCGACGTAAATTCTGTCTACAATATTATACAATGCGTTTACAACCATGCCGATTATGGCCGGCATAGAAAATTTGAATAGCAATTTACCGATTCTGTCAGTGCCTATTCTGTCTGTGGAATGAGTGTCTGAGGTGTTCACTTATTTTTTACGTAAACGACTTTTATCCTTTTGCCTTTGGGCGCGCCGGCTCCGTTTTGCGCGTTGAGCGAATTTTGAAAAATCTGCCTTATGCCGATGTCCGTTTTTATTTTGTCCAAATCTGAAATCGCGCTAAAAAATTTGGCCTCGTTTTCTTCGGAAAACGCAAGATAATCGCTGATTGCGGCGGTATAAACTTTTTCCCGTTCAATAGCGCGTCCGTTGATTTTTATTTCGGCGCCAAACGCTTTCTCGCCGTCAAAGAAAACTTTTGCCTCAAGCCCAGAAAACTGAAACGCGCTGAAATCCGGCCTGACTGAAGATAATATAAGGTTTTCTATAAATGATCCTTTTATTTTTACCAGCGTGACTTTATTATCGTAAGGCATGGCTTTTAAAAACTCGCGTTTTGTTACGAGACCTTTTGGAAGAAAACTGCGGAACATTTTCGTATTTTGAATTGAAATATCCGCTCCGGTTTCTTTTTTAACCGCGTCCGTAACAAATTCGCATACGCCGCAGTCGAGATATTTCGGTTTTTCGCTTTGCGGAAGATACGGCATAAACTCCGCCGTTTGGCCGACATGCTCGCCGTAAAACGGATTTCTTATTTCCTCAACTAACGCATTTATTCTTTCGTCTTGCCCCGTTTTTTTAACGTCAAGAGAAATAAGTTTGGCTTTTGCCTTTTTGAATTTATTATTTTTGTCAAAAGAAAGAGTTATCTTAGCCACTTTCTCAAGATTACTTGCCGGATCGACGAATAAAAGCCCGCGTATTTTTTGAAGTCTTTCTTTATGCAGATGCCCGTTTAAAACTACGGCTAAATCTTCTTCATAATCTTTTACTATATCCTGCGAAGCCGCGTACGGTCTTAAGTCTCCGTTTGAGCCGTGCACAAGCAGAATTATCGCGGACGGATTATGCCGCTTTACGCCGCCCAGCGCTTTTATAAAACTTTCCCTATCGTCTAAAACGCGAAAGGTTTTGTTTTTTGCATCATTATTCCGCCCGATCCCTATGACGGCTATTTTAAGGCCGTCTTTTTCAAATATAAAATAGGGCGAAACTTTATCGTTAATAATAATATTTGCCGCAAGAGCTTTTGCGTTCAGCGCGGCAATAACCTTTTTTAAAGCTTCGGGGCCGAAATCAAATTCGTGATTGCCTATGGCTACGGCGTCGTAATTTAAAGCGTTAAATAATTTGGCGGACGTAATTCCCTTAGAATCGTTCGCTTCGCTGTTGCCCTGCATAAAATCTCCGCCGTCAAATAAAAAATAAGGCGCTTTGTGCCGCGCTTTATCCTTTTTTATAAACGAAGCCAACGCGGCAAAACCGCCGCTCATGCGTCCCTTTGCGTCAGGCTCCGCAAAATAATATCCGTGCGTGTCGCTGGTGTGATAAATTACCACGTCTTTTGCGTTAAGCGAGCAAAAGATAAGCGGTAACAAAGGCAAAATAATCAGTTTTTTCATACGATGTTCTTTTTAAAACAACCGCCGGCATTCTCCTTAAGCTCATAATTATATTATAGAAAATTATAAGGCTTGGCTTGCGCTTTGTTATCGGTTAAATTCCCTCTTTTATATTTATTTGCTAAATCCGATTTTATCGAAGAGAAAAGTCTGTCGATGTCTAAACAAATATTATTAAGATTCAGAGAGGAATGAGAAGTTCAGGCGGGAATGAGACAATTACTAAGGAGCGATATTATGACAAAGATAGCAAGTATTGCATAAGCGAAGTTTATGAACAGGCAGACGTCGCATATTGCAGGCAAGAGTCGTTTTCAATGCGATATGTGAGAGTTCATATTTGTTCACAATTTTGTATTCTTTCTAAATTAACGAATACAAAAAAGGGCTGACTTTTTGTCAGCCCTTTTTTTGGGACTATACGATGACATGGTATTTCGGCCTTACAGCTCTTTTTTTGTTTGTCTTTTTCATAGTAGGGCACGCTCCTTATTTTTTAGAATATCAATATTTAATTTTATATTTATTTTTTTCATAATACGAGGGGTCAAAGGTCCTATTTTGTAAAACCCACGATTTTGCTTTTTTAAACAGAACAGTCGCGCCGGCGGCAAATATATTAATCTCAAAATTTGATATCATAGGTATATATGGAAATAATATTCTCCGCTGTGATAACGCTTTTTTTGGTAATGGATCCTTTTGGAAATATACCCCTGTTTATTTCTTCCCTCAATAAAGTGAAGCATGAGAGACGTATGTTTGTTATATTGCGCGAGCTTATTATAGCTTTTGCGATAATGCTGGCTTTTTTGTTTGTCGGAAGGCAAATATTGAATATACTAGGCATAGCTCAGTATTCAATGAGCATGGCGGGCGGAATTATACTTTTTATAATATCGGTTAATCTCGTTTTTAATAATACCAACGACGGAGAAGAAAATAAATCCGCCAAAGACGAAGAGCCTTTTGTCGTCCCGCTTGCAATACCGCTTATAGCCGGGCCTGCAAGCTTAAGCATGCTGCTTATCCTTTCTTCCACGCACGGAACTTTTTGCACTTTATCGGCAATGTTAATATCGTCGGCATTGAACGCGGCGATACTTTTGCTTTCTTTTCCAATAAGCAGTCTTCTTGGCCGGCGCGGGCTTATAGCGATTGAAAGGCTTTCCGGTATGTTGCTCGTTTTAGTTTCCGTCAATATGGTTATGGGCGGCATAACGGAATTTATTAAACTTTATAATTAAAATTAACCAGAGGTTTAAACTATGAAAAAGTTGGTTATTGTTTTATTTTTATTTCTGCCGCTTGCGGTTCTCGCCCAGCAAAAGCCGGACGTGTATGTTTTTACTTCTCCGACATGCGTGCATTGCGGGAAGTTTAAAAAAGAGTATTATCCTAAGTTAAAAAATAAATACGACAAAAAGGTAAATTTCTTGGATTTAAGCACGGCAGAAGAATCCAATAATCTTAAACTCGCGGATCTAGCCGAGAAATATGGTAAAGGCGCTTACGTTCCCGCGCTTGTTGTCGGCGAACATTTTCTTTTGGGATATCCGAACCAAATCGGTCTTTACGCGGAAGAAGCTATAGAAAAAGCTCTTGCCGCAAATGCCGTCACGGTCGAACTTGCGGAAGTGGACGCGCGCGCGGCTTTTGAGAAATTTACTTTAGCGGCGATTATATTTAACGGCCTTATTGACGGCGTCAATCCTTGCGCGTTTGCGGTAATAGTGTTTTTCATCTCGTTTCTTTCCGTTTACGGTTATAACAGAAAGGAAGTTATATACGTCGGCGGGGCGTATTGTCTGGCTGTGTTTTTAACTTATATAATGCTGGGGCTTGGGCTGTTTAACGTTTTATACGCGATGGAATCTTTTCATCTCGCGATAAAAATATTTTATATTTTGACGGCGGCTGTCTGTTTTATATTTTTCGCATTAAGCGTTTATGATTTTATAATGTACCGCAAAACAAAAGACGGAAAATCTATGTTGCTGCGTTTGCCCGATAATTTAAAAGTGCGCATAAATAAAATCATCGGGTTTTTTCTGCGCGACAAAGAAAAAAGCGCGCTGCGGCTTGTCTGCGCTTCTTTGGCTGTGGGTTTTATAGTTTCTTTGGTTGAAGCCGTTTGTACCGGACAGGTTTATATTCCGACGATAGTTTTGATTATGAAAGAGCCGGCCTTTCGTTTGCGCGCGTGGCTTTATTTATTGATTTACAATATCATGTTCATTTTGCCTTTGCTTGCGGTTTTTGTTTTGGCGGCAGCCGGACAGAAATCGGAAACTATCAATAATTTCTTTAAAAATCACCTTGGCGCGGCTAAAATATTGCTCTCGCTCGTGTTCTTATGCTTGGGACTGATGCTGGCCTTCAATATATAGAAATAATGAAAACTGAATTTAAATTAAAAAAACAAATAGCGTTTTTTAATATTTTAAAATGGTTTCTGGCTTCCGTATTAATAGGAGCTATAGTCGGAGTATTTAACGGGCTGTTTTTAAAATTGCTTTCTTCCACTTTAAAATTCACAAATAGTTTTCAGTATTATTATTTGGCGCTGCCTTTGGGACTTTACGCGGTGAATATCCTTGCGCGTAAAGTCGCTCCGCAGGATACCGGTTTTTCCACTAACGAAGCCATAGCCGCTATCAACGAGCGCAGGGGAATATCCGTTTTATCCGCCGTAAAAGCGTTTTTTTTGCCTATTATAACTATAGGCGTAGGCGGTTCGGCGGGCAAAGAATCGCCGTGCGCGGACGTCGGCGCCGGGCTGGCTTCGTTTTTTGCAAAATTGTTTTCATTTAATGTTAATGAACGCCGTAAACTTATGATTTGCGGCGTAAGCGCGGGTTTTGCCGGAGTTTTCGGCGTGCCGATATCCGGCGCCTTGTTCGGCCTTGAAGTATTGAGCGTAGGAACGGTGTTTTACGAAGTTATGTTCCCCGCTTTTATATCCGGCATTACGTCTTATCAAATAACTCAAATGATGGGCGTGGAATATATTTATCACCCTATGGTTTTAGGCGCGGTAAATTTGGACAAATCGCTTTTATCTACCGTCGGCGCGGGTTTATTTTTTGGACTGATGTCTCTTTTATTTATAGAAATTCTTAAGCTTACCCGCATATTGTTCCGCTTTATAGGCAGCAAATATTCAGTATTTTTAAAAGTATTTATTGCAAGCGCAATGCTTATAATTATAGCGTGGTTTTCCTCTCCCGCATATTTGGGACTGAGTATGAACCGCGTCGACGCCGTTTTAGCCGGAGACAAAGCTTTGATGTTTGGTTTTCTGGTTAAAATGTTTACTACCGGAATTACTTTTGCCGCCGGAGGCGTGGGCGGGCTTATAACGCCGGTAATGTTTATCGGAGCAAACGCCGGCTATTTCTTTGCCGATATATTGGGGCTTAATACGGTGACTTTTGCGGCTTTAGGCATAGTCAGCATTTTGGCCGGAGTATGCAATACTCCTCTTGCCGCGAGCGTTATGGCTATAGAGCTTTTTGGCGCCACTATAGCGCCTTACGCGGCGGTTTCCTGCATAGTCAGCTTTTTGGTAACCGGCAGGCGCAGCCTTTACAGCAAACAACAATTTGCTTTTGATAAGGATATGAGCGATGAAGACGAAGATATAAATAGTTGCAAACGCCGCAGCGTGAAAGAATTGCAGCGCGCGCTGAAACAGAAAAATTTTTTGCTTTCTTCCGTCCGCCATCTTATACCGGATATTAAACCGGTAAAACAGGATAAAGTAAAAGAAAAAAATCCGTCTTCTTCTTTATCCAAAGAGCGAAATAAATTTTCCATATTCAGCCACCTCATACCCGAAATTAACGACGAGGATAAGAAGTAATGCGCGCCGTGAAAACGAATTATGCCGTCGTTATGGTATGGGGATTGACGATTTTTATTTATTTGGCGTTTATTGCGCTCTTAAGCGCTCTTTATCCTTATGGATTCGACGAATATCAAGGATTGAGCGACAGCTTAAAATCGGCATTCAAAATATTTTGGCATACGCACACCTCCTTTCAGCCGAGAATAGGGGGTTTATTCGGGAGCATAATTTTGTATTTGGGCAAATGGTCGTTTGTTTTATTAAATCCCTTAGCGCAAATAAGTTTGGTATTTTCTTATTTCTATTTTATTTTTTTGCGTATGCCTGATTTTAAAGCATTAAAGGATTTGTCCGTATTTTTATTATTATGTTTGCTTTCTTTTCTTGCGGTGCCAATTCCGGCTGAAACCGTTTTTTGGATAGGCGGCGCAAATAATTACAGCTGGACCATGCTGATATTTATGATTATGCTGTGCGCTTTACGCGCCGCCGCCGAAGGGAAAGATTTTATAGGGAAAAAACGTTTTAATTTATTTATATTTGCTGTTGTAGGTTTATTTTTAGGAATGAGCAATGAAAATAACGCGCCGATGGCTTTAGTAATTTTCGCATTGAGTTTTGCATACTTTAAAATAAAAAAGATACAAATACCTAAATGGTATTATTTCGCTTTATTAGGAATTATCGTCGGCCTTATAATCTTGTTTTTCAGCGGAGGAACTTTAAAGCGCGCTGCGGATTGGAATTTCGAATATTTCTTTAAAGCTTCAGTTTTGACAAAGATGTTCTTTCATCTGAATAATATGCATGATTATTTTGCTGCAGTACTTCTGCCTTTGATTACGCCCATTTTAATATTTCTTGTATTTGTTGATGGGGGGGGGGGGG
>JAIRMX010000100.1 GCA_031258375.1 Elusimicrobiota bacterium
TTGGCATACTTTCCACTTAAAAGTTCCGATATTTGGCAAGTTTATCAGCAACATTTATTTTGAGCGCGTTCTCTCTAATATGTCGACGCTGCTAAGCAGCGGTGTCAGCATAATAAACGTGCTTGACGTCATGGAAGAATCTTTTGCCGGCAATGTCATCATACGCAATGCGATTGCCGATGCTAAACGCAGCGTGGTTTCGGGAAAAAGTATTTCGGAATCGTTTAAAAAAACGGAAGTTTTCCCCGGTCTTATGACGGAAATGATGCTTATGGGCGAAGAATCCGGCAAACTGCCCAGTATTTTGGAAACGCTTTCAAAATTCTATACCGAGCAGATAGATCAGTTTATAGCCCGGTTCTCGGCTTTAATAGATCCAATTTTGATAGTCGGCATTGGCGTTATTATAGCGGTGGTCGTGCTTTCGATTTTTATGCCGATATTCAAGATGTCCCAAATCGGAATGTCCGGCAATTAAAATTGAGCGTTTGAGAGATATTTTATGCATAATAAAAAAGGATTCACTTTCATTGAAGTCGCGGTTGTAGTAGCTCTGATAGCTATCATATCCTTAATAGCGTTTCCTTCGTATAGGAATTCAAGGTTGATAACTCAAAATGAAATGGCGCGCGCCAAACTATCGGAACTTGCCACCGCCGCAAGAATGTATAACGAAGACGTAAGGGGTGGAGAAAGAATTGCCGGCGGTTTGGGAGACTCTTCGCTTACCGGTTTTAAAGATCCGAGATCCGTTCTATTTTCTTCTAACCCTAATTCCGGTATCAGCCAGGAAGCGTTTGATTTCAACCGTCAAAACTGGGATACTGACGGCGGCGTGTATCACTTTGCAGGTTATAAATATTATTTATGTAATCCCGACGGCGGTTCTTCTCAACCGGCAAATTCCGGTTGTGACAATGACAGGATTGCCACTATGAAAGGTCCTGAAACCGGGGCTGCTGCAAGTATGTACAGCGGCCACACATGGTGGGTTTCGAGAACCGGTAATCTTGGCATAATAGGATCCGATTTTACGGGAGAATAGGATTTACAATGAACAAAAAAGCTTTTACTCTTATTGAAATGCTGGTGGTAATATTAATAATTATGATACTGGCAGCTTATGCTATTTTTGCATATAGGGATTCTATGTACGAGGCTGATAATACTAAGTCAAAAGCCCGTCTCGAACTTATAAACGCCGGTTTTGAGCGTTTTAGGATAGAATATCCCTCCGCGGCAGAAACTATGCTTTCAACGGGAGGGAAAATTGAACTTAATCATTACTCGGCGGCATGCAGTAGAACGGATAATACCGTTCAGAGACTGGCGGCCTGCGGGTATATTCCAAAAATAGGTTTAAGTAATGCAAAGGAGAATTATGAATATTTTATAGGTCAGGGAATATGTGCGGGCGGCGACGGTTATGCTTATATGCGTCCCAAAACAAATGCGGATTCCGGAAAAGGGGCATCTTACTGCGCGGGCATAAGTCTTAGCAAAGGAGGTAAAGCGACAGATGGAGAGATTATTACTACTAATTCCCAATAATAACAAAGGTTTTTCTTTGGCCGAGATTCTTGCCGTAATGATAATAATGGCTATTTTGGCTTTGGTAAGCACGCCTTATATTAGGGATTATATAAGAGAGACTGAAAATGCCAAGGCGAAAACCGCTTTGCAAATTATCGCGCAAGGCGTGAAAAATTTTAAAGCCGATTACCCTAGAGTAAGTATTACTGACGGAATAATTGGTGGAAGTACTACCCCTTCTTGTTCGCAACAGACGCCTAGCACAAATGCTAGTGCGGGCATTTTGCTCGGCTGTAATTATATAAGAAATGTAAATTTTGGCGCGCACAGATATGATTTCCAAATAGGCGGAGCTTGTTGCACCCAAGCATCTGGAGCGGTGGCTTGTATGAAAGGCACCGGCAGCGCGCCGTACGACAGTGCTTACTGCGCGTGGGTTGATAGTTACGGCGACGTTCATGACACGCTGTAACGAGGTTTGAATTGACTTTTTAATTTTATGATAAAAAATAATAGAGGTTTTACAATATTGGAATCAATGGTCGCTATGCTGCTTGTTGCAGTCATCGTAGGAGGTGTATTTTCTGCCGTTATGGCGGCGCGGCGCGCTATAGCGATACCTTCTCAAAAAGAGGATATAGCTTATGCTGCCGAAAGCATAAATAACGCGCTGAAAATGACCGTAAGCGGTTACTCCGGCGACGGAGCAGGCGCTGTTTTTGGAGTAGAGAGTCCTCTTTACGGTAGCCCTTCAGACAAAACTATCACTGATAGAACAAATTTAGGACTTACTTCGGACTGTACGGCGACCTATAAAATTACTGATGAAAGTATTACAATTGACGCTACGGTACAAGCCGGTGCTGGCGGCTATACATTAAAAAGAGCAAACATTAATGTTACATGTAATGATGCGGAAAAGCTATGAAAAATAAGAACGGATTTACTTTGATGGAACTTCTTGTCGCTTTGTTTTTGAGCAGCATGGTTACCGTCGCTCTTATTTCAATATGGCGCGGCGCAAGTATACAAACATCCCAGGGACAGCGGCAAGCCATTATACGCAATAATATGTCCATTTTCCTGCGCTCTTTATACAAAGATTTAACTGAGGCGGATGTTATTTTATATCCTACCTCAACGGGATCAGCTACTAATGGTTTATTATTGATGAGCGGTTATAATATGAGGCGTATTGATGACGCTAATGTTGCCATAGGCCGAATAGCGGAAGGAAGTTTTCAAAACAGCTTTATTCGTTCTTATTATTTTGACGAGACAAATCACAGAATATGTCTGAATGAAAACAGAACTATTTTTGGAGAAAATTTTATCGTGTCTGCTTCTGACGGCAGCAGCGCGATAAATATGCCAGATCCCGCTATAATGGGAATATCTAATATTATTAGTGACAGCAGCAATACTTGCGAAAAAGTTGTAATGGATAATGTAAATGATGCCTCTATCAGTTTATTAAATAATAATAATAGTTCTTGTTCAAGCGGCGAAACCTGTAGATATAGAGTTGCCATTAATATATTTAGGGATTTTGGCGGCAATTCCGTTCCGGTCAGCATTAACTTTGAAAGAATTTTTGTTGCCGCGGGAGGCGCGTAAATGACCGTTTTTTCAGAAAAAAGAGGCTCCGCTCTTATGCAGGTTTTAGTGCTTGGCGGAGTAATGGCTTCCATAGTTATTTTACTGTTGCGCTTTGCCGTGGGTAGAACGGTGAACGTCGTTAAAACTACGCGTACGATTTCAGCCAAAGCTTATGCCGAAAGCTGTATGGCTGAGTTTACGGCTTTAGCCGCTTTGAGAGAGTTGCACGGCCTTCCGCCGCCTTTAACTGCTGCGCCTTACGATGCCTATACTACTGACGCCGCTGCCGTATGGCCTTCTTACAATAATAACAAAGAATATTTTTGTGAGATAGTGCTTTCGGATTCTCCTCTTTTATCGAAAAATGCGACTATGGTTTTTACTCCGGTGTTTGCTTCTAGATATCTTGACGCCGATGCCGCTCAGTATATTTCTATTCCCAATACTATTATGAAAGTCGCTGTTGACGTTACAAATACAGATGAGCTTTAATAGTTTTCTCATCGGGTTTCTTTTCTCATTAATTCTGCCGCCGCTTTTATTTTTGCCGTCGCGCGCGCAGGAAGCGGCGGATAAAGTTCTTATTGATTCCAAAAGCGCAAATCCTCATCAGAAAGAGTATAAAAAAGAAACTTCCCGCACTAAAATTAAATGGAATAAGCGCTCCTCAGCCAATTTCAACGTGTACATGCAGCCCAGAACAAGCGGCGTTCCCACGCCAAATCTCAATATGAAGTTCGAATCTTCATATCAAGTGCTGCGGCAGAACATACCTTGGCTCATGACTGGAAAAGCCGACGTTTACGTTTATCAAAGCAAAGACGATTTTTTAAAAAACGAGCCGCAGGCTTCAAGCTGGAGCGTGGCTTTTTTTGCTCCCGGCGAAAACTGTATAGTAATGTACGACGACCCTAAAGACGTCGATATGCTTATAAGGCAATTTACCCACGAGCTTACGCATTTGTTCGTGGAAAGTTCTTTTAACCCCGCGGGCAAAGCTTACAGAGGCGAGCCGCCTATATGGCTTAACGAGGGCATTGCGGTAAATATGGAAGACATCGCTTCGGATTATAACGGCGGAGTATGGGCGGACGATCTTATTAATTTTAACATCCGCCCCTACTCCGACGAATCTAAAGCCGCCGCAAACGCCGCTGTTTCGCCGCGTTTGGTTGCCTCCGCGCCGATATGGACGCCGTCGTCTCAGCAGTCTAATAGTCAAAGGAATAATAATAGAAAAGCCGTGACGTTTAAAAATTTTGCGGATTTTATGCGTCAGGATTCTTACGATAAAGCCGTTGACGGCGGATATATTGAAGACTGGTACTTTCAGGCTTACGCTATGGTGAGATTTTTATTTAAGCCTTATAACAATCGATATCCCGAAAATATGATGCAGTTTCGGCAGTTTGTAACGTCGCTTTACGCTTATAAAAATAAATTGGATTCCAACGGTAAGCAAGTCAAAGATAAAGACGGCAGAATAGTTATGGTGCGCCCTTCCTGCGAGGGAGCTTTAAAGAGCGTTTACGGCCTTAAAAACGCCGCTGATTTTGAAAATAAATTTTGGAAATGGCTTTACGATTTACAGCGCGCCGGCCGCGCAAAAGCGCGCTTGGGCGCGGGCGCTCGAGCAAATTTTATATAATATATAATCCGTTGCAGCGTCGCCGCGGGCTGCTTTATTAATCTGAGCGCGGCGTTTGGAGAGGTGTGTGAGCGGTTGAAACAGCAGGTCTCGAAAACCTGTGGGCCGAAAGGCCTCGAGGGTTCGAATCCCTCCCTCTCCGTTCTAAAGTACAAATTAATTAGATACGCTCTAGATATAATATTACAAGAAGGAGACATTATGAGAATTTTTTATGCGATAATATATGTTTTGGCATTATGTGTTTTAAATACAAACGCGCAGGATGAATATTACCAAAAAGTGGCAGAAGATACCTTAAGAAAAAAACTTGAGGAAGCTAAAATAACCTATCCCCCTAGGAACAATAAAACTAATTTGGGAAAGTCGCAGGTTAAAGATATATCCGTAATAATGCCGGAAGACGGCTCAATAACCACGGCAAAGTGGTTTTTCAATACCAATCAATATGGCGGGTTTGGCGTGCAGGATATCGCAGATGCTCTGAAAGACACCGGCATTACTCCCGTTAATGTCGGAGTAAAAGGC
>JAIRMX010000223.1 GCA_031258375.1 Elusimicrobiota bacterium
TATGGAGCTTGAGCAAGATTTAGAGGTCGGCGATGGGACATTAATAAATTTGAGCGCCGAGGAAACGAGACAAATAAAAGACGTGTCGGGTTTTGGGCAGGAATATTTTGATAATCCGGACGCTAATATTAAAAAGGATCCCATTCAAAATAGAGAAACGGTACCGCCGGTCAAATTAACTAAAAAGAATATTATAATGCCGCTTGTTCCGGGGTTTGAAGAGAAAAAAGACAATGAAAGCGTTAGTAGCGAGCCTGCTCCAAAAGAGGAAGAAGATTCTTTACAGGGCGCTCCTCCCGTAAATCCTGAAAAGCGCGGGTTTTTTGCTAAGTTATTTACTAAATTGCATTCAGCTAAAAATAAGCCGCTAGAAAATAGCGATGCTATACAGTCGATAAACAAAAACGAAAGTTCGCAATCTTTAACAAAAGAAACAGATGCGTATAAAAATGCCGGCAAACTCGGCAATGACGAAATACCCGGGCATAAACAGCAAAGTGTCGTAGTGGGCGAAACGATTTCTTCCCAGCTTGCAATGAAATCTTTGAACAATTCAAAAACAAAGGGACAGCAGCAGAATCCGGACGTTCAAAAAGATAAATCTGCCGCTGATTCGAAATATATACCTTTGAGAGTAATTCAGGATAGCGGTTTAACGGCGAGAATACCGGTAGACGATATATTCGCCGCGGAAACGATCGTTGATTTTTACGGCGATAAAACGGGTTTAGAAAATATTTCCTCAGAGGATGACCCTTCGCAGATTATACCGGCTATGCCGCAAGGAAGTTTTCCTCTTATCGGAGACGATTTGATGGATATACCGTCGAATATTTTATCAAGCTCTGTGGAAGAAAAGGTGACGGAACCCAAAGCGGCACAGGAAGCGAAAGACGAGTCGTCGGAAATAAAAAAAAATATAAAGCCGGCGGGGGCAATGCCAAATTCGGACGAGAAACCCCGGTCTGTTTCTTCCGTCTCCGCAATGAGCAAAGTCGACGATATCGACAAAAAAGATTATAAACCGGATGAGCAAATCCAAAAACCTGTTTCTCAAGCCGACGAGATGATTGATTTGACACAGAGACATATACGAAGTAAAATAATAGATGCTTCGAACTTGAATAATAAAACGCAGTCCGACGAAGAGTTTAATATTTACGACGTTGCAAAAGAAACGCAAAATTTAGAAGATTATGATATTGAAGAAATAGAATCTGTACCTACGCAGGAAAGTACGCAAGCTCAAAAAGAAAACGTGAAGAAACAAGAGGAAACAGCAATGCAAGAAAATGAAATCCAAAAAGAAAAGATTATTGAAGGAAATGAGCAGCAAAAATCTGCTCCGCCAGCGCCGCAAGTACAGCCAGTGCTGCCTAAATCTCCGATTCAATCAGATATTCGTCCGCCGCAACCTCCCGCTGCGGCTCCTGCAAAACCTGTTTCTCCCGAAATAGTCGAAAAACCGGCCGCGCCCGTGCCTTCGCCGCAACCTCCTGCTGCGGCTCCTGCAAAACCTGTTTCTCCCGAAATAGTCGAAAAACCGGCTGCGCCCGTGCCTTCGCCGAAGCCCTCCGTAGCTCCGCCAAAACCTGCGCCGCCTGCTGTTCCCGCAATGCCTGTCGTACCGATTACGGAGCCATTGTCTAAACCGGCTGCGCCGGTAACTTCCGCAAAATCTACTACGCTTGCCGAGATTACAAAAGCCGACTTGGCGAATAAAACCTTAAATATAGACCGCACTATTCACTTGTCTATGGATCATATTTACAAACGCAGCAATTGGTCTATTGAAATTCCTCTTATACCGACTTTTACGTTTAGCACTATGGATATGGCTTCAAATCGTTTCTCGCACGCGAACGCGATGTCAGTAGTGGAAAATATCGGCACGCTTTATAATCCTTTTTTTATTTTTGGAGAAGCCGGCTGCGGCAAAACCCATTTTTTACACGCAATAGGCTATGAAATTTCAAAAAAAATCCCGCAGGAAAAAATTTTTATAACAAACGGCGTACGCTTTGCGCGCGGGATTCAGAGGTACATAGAAGAAAATAAAACTCAAAAACTTCAAGAAATGTTTAGTTCTGTGGAAGTGCTTATTATTGACGATATCCACCTAACTGCTATTAACGATTTCAACAAGGAAGTAGTCTCAAAAATACTCAATAGATTTATAGGCGAATATAAACAAATCGTCATATCTTCAAAATATCCTCCGGAAAGTCTCACAAGGTTTGAGGAGCTTATTAATTTCAAATTAAGCCAAGGTTGGGTTTCGGAATTAAAACCGCCGCGAAAACAGCATCTCTCCAGAATTTACAATAAGATGAGCGACGTTGCCGGGCTTGGTTTAACTGAAGCTATGGCGCAAACGTTTTTTGGGGGAGAAAACTTGACTTTAGGCGAAATCGCCAAAAATATCAAAAGAGTCAAAGTGCTTCACAAGCGTATTATTGACAGCGGCAGTCCGGAAAAAACCTACGGAGAACTTTTAACGGAGATGCTTTCTGTATCCGGTGAAAATGAGAAAAGCGAAATTATAAAAAAAGATATTCCAGATATAAAGACCATCGTGCGTATGGAAAACGCGGAATGGGGAAATTTTGGCTTTTTTTATCCGCGCGGTCAGGAAGATAAGTTCAATTGGATTTCTTTTGCCATAATGCAAAAAGCAAAAGAACTAGGAATAAGAGGGGGGTTGCGATTTTCCTTAAAGTCGGCTTATTCCACGGAAAACATAATATCGTCGGCGTTTAAAATCGCCAATATTTGCGACAATAAAAATTTAAAGGGAGCCATTATTTTAGGCCCGAGCATTTCATCGATGCAGACTACTATAAGGGAAAATTTTTACGATATTCTCTCTCATATGCTTGAAGTTATGATGATACGCTGCGGCATAATAGACGCGGAAAATATTAAAAGGCCGAGCGAATATATGTTAGCTTTGGGAGACGTAATCAAATAAATGCCAATTTATTTAGGGAGTTTGTTATGAAAAAAGTTTTTTTATTTTTGTTCGTTTTAATAAGCGTTTGCGGATGTCAGAGATTTAACATAGGTCCTAAGGGCGAAGGAGAGTATGTGATAAGTTCCGCGCCCGTGCCTTATGAAGAAGAAATACCTGTTTCCGCTTTAAAGAAAAAAGCTTTACAGGCGGCGGAATATGGCGCTCTTGAGCGCGCGCTTAGGGTATTTTTATCGTCAAACAGCCTTGTGGAATATCCCGATTCCGTCAAGCAGGAAATACTGTCGAGGCCTAAAAATTATATAAGACGCTCTTATATAAAAACGGCGTATCGCAAAGGCGGAAGTTATTTTCTTGAAGCGAGGGTAATGATACTCGTAAGCGAACTTTCCGCAAAAGTAAAAGAACTTGAAGAAAGCTCGTATGTCAAAAAAACAAATATTCTCGTCGCGTCCAGGGAAACAATAAACGGCGAAATTTCTCTGTTGCAATACTGTAGGCAGGGTATTTATAAAGCTCTAAAAAATTATCCTTACACTTTGTTAGACGGCGGCAATTTGAGCCAAAATAACCTTGAGGATTATTTCGCCGTAGTGGATAAGGCAAAAAAAGAAGGCGCGCGTTTTGTAATATTGGCGGAAGCCGCGGCTAATGAACTTGAAAGCGCAAATCAGCTGAGCACTGGTTTTAAAACTCTTCGGGCGCGCGTTAATTTAAGAGTTTTCAGCACAAATAATTACCAGCTTGTGGCCGAATCCGCCGAAAGCGCAAGCGGTCTTGATGCCGTTGCGAATATCGCGTCGCAAAAGGCTTTGACCGGCGCGTGCGAAAGCGCGGCTTTACAGCTTGCAGAACCGATAAATTTTGCCGTGAATTCTTCAAGAACATTTACTTTCGTGGTCAAGGACGTCAATACGATAGAACGTCTTGAAAGGCTGCAAAATATACTTAAAGAACTGCGCGAGGTGGAAGATTTTTCGCTGAAAAAATATAACAATTCCAACGCTACGTTTGAAGTTCAGGCGAATATAACTTCGTCCGAAGAATTTTCCGCAAAAATAATACGCAAATATTATCCTAATTTCACGATAAGCCGCACGGGGCCTGATTTTGTGGAAATGATATTTATCCAATAAATTATGCTTTCAAATATCGCTTCGGCCTGTATAAAAGGAATAGAGGGTTTTCTGGTTTGCGTGGAAGTCGATACCGCTGCGGGCATGCCGGTTTTTACTCTCGTAGGTCTGCCTGAAACGGAAGTTAAAGAAGCAAGGGATAGAGTTGTCGCCGCAATAAGAAACAGCGGGTTCGACGCTCCCCTAAAACGTATAACGGTAAATTTGGTGCCGGCTGAAATTAAAAAAACCGGAACTCATTTTGATTTGCCAATAGCTCTTGGCATACTTGCCGCGACTGAGCAAATCTCTTTGGCTGCCGTCGAGGCGCTGAAAGATTTTATTTTTATAGGAGAGCTTGGTTTAAACGGAAAAATGCATGCCTGCGCCGGCATTTTGCCGATGTTGATATCCCTTAAAAAATTGGGCAAGACAAAGGCGATTGTCCCAAATCCTAATATAAACGAAGCCGTTTTTGCGGGAGTAGAAGGATTTGGCGCGCAGAATTTAAAAGAAATCGTAGATATGTTAGAGGGTAAAATCCCGTTTAAAGCAAGCGCGGAAATTTCGCCTGAAATTTTAAAGGAACAAATAAATATTTCAAGCGAAGATTTTAACGAAGTAAAAGGACAAACTCTTGCCAAGCGCGCGCTTGAAATTGCGGCGGCCGGCGGGCATAACGTTCTGTTAATAGGTCCGCCGGGCACAGGCAAAAGTATGCTTGCCAAACGTTTTAGCGGAATACTGCCGCCTCTCACGCGCGATGAAAAACTGGAAATTATGCAGCTCTATTCCGTTTGCTCTTTACTCGGCAAAAACAAAACTATTAACAGCCGGCCGTTTAGGGATCCGCATCACACGATTTCGAGCACTGCTCTTGCCGGCGGCGGCACGACGCCAAGGCCCGGCGAAGTCAGCCTTGCGCATAACGGAGTTTTATTTCTGGATGAATTTGCCGAGTTTAGCCGCGCCTCGCTCGAAGTTCTGCGCGAGCCGCTTGAAACTTTTAAGGTAACGATTTCGCGCGCAAAAGATTCTTTTACTTTTCCGGCCAAATTTTCTTTAATTGCGGCTATGAATCCCTGCCCTTGCGGATATCACGGCAGTAATATTAAAACCTGCAATTGTACGCCGCTGCAAATAAACAGATATAAATCAAAGGTTTCCGGTCCGCTTTTAGACAGAATAGATTTAACCGTAAATTTAAATCCGGTAAATTATAAAGACTGGCAGGCAAAGAGCGAAGGCGAAACTTCCGCGCAGATTAGGGACAGGGTTGTAAAAGCGCGCGAAATACAAAAAAAGCGTTTTGAAAAATCTCAAACCACCGCCAACGCTTTTATGACGGTAAGCGAAATTAAAAAATATTGCGCTTTGCCCGAAGGCGGCGGAGAAATTTTGGAAATGGCAATGAAAAAGCTCGGCTTATCTGCGAGAAGTCTTGATAAAATTATGAAAACGGCGCGCACCATTGCGGATTTATCCGGCAGCGAAAATATTAGAAAAGAACATATTATA
The DNA here is from genome assembly GCA_031258375.1 of Elusimicrobiota bacterium. Lineage (GTDB taxonomy): Bacteria > Elusimicrobiota > Elusimicrobia > Elusimicrobiales > Elusimicrobiaceae > Proelusimicrobium. Next base: position 5,605 of record JAIRMX010000223.1, read on the forward strand.
GAAG
>JAIRMX010000208.1 GCA_031258375.1 Elusimicrobiota bacterium
CGCAAGCGGGAATCCAAGTTGACACCGCAGGTGTCATCCCCGAATGTCTTTATCGGGGATCTAATTAATAAAAATGGATACCTGCTTTGGCAGGTATGACGACAAAAAAGCAACGCAGGGATGACAGCGTGGAAAAAAGTAGAAATAAAATCAGAAATTAATTTATAGACAGACAGACAGACAGACAGACAGACAGATACTCTCTTCCTAAAAGAATTTTTTCGTTTTTCACAAACATATTAACCTATATTCTAAAAAAGTATTTTGATAATAATTAATTATATCATAAAAACTAAGAAATTTATTGTTCTAATATTTTGTCGTATATGGCTGTGATTTTATCGCCGTATTTGGGATCAACCGCCCATTTGCCCGTCAGGTCGTTCCAAGTTTTTGCTTTGCCGCCTTTTCTTTTGTCGTTATAGAGCAGATAATAGCGCGGGTCAACGACTTTTGCTTTGGGATGTTTTTTTGAGGTATAGGCTTTTAGATGCTGTATCTGCGCGCGCACTCCTTCTCGTATGGTTTTAAATTTTGCGCCTCGCGCACCTTTACCGGTGGCGCCAAGCCCGGCGAAATTATTTTGATTTATTTTCACGTCTCCGCCGGCTGGAAATTTAAAATAGCCCGTTTCCAAAAGGGACTGGGCAAAAGCCATATCGGGGCGTATGTTTTCCCTTTTACCTTCTTGATAATAAATTTTGACCAATTTTTCATGCGTGGTTTTAAGTTTTAAATTGGGATTGTGTTTTTTTAGAAATTTTACGCATTGGGCTTGCGTCGCTACCGGTTTGCCTTGTATCGGAATTGCTTTTTATTGTTTTTTATTTCCGAAGAGGCGCATGCAAGCGTAAGGAAAAAAAAAAGCAGGACTATAATATTTCTGCACATATCAAAATAATCCGCCTTTGGGTTTTATGCCGAGGTGTTTATACGCTTTTGGCGTAGCGACGCGCCCGCGCGGCGTGCGCGTAATAAATCCGGCTTTGATAAGATAAGGTTCAATGGCGTCGGTTAAAGTGTCGCTTTCTTGGGAAACCGCGATTGCGAGATTTTCCATTCCGACGGGGCCTCCGTCAAATTTTTCAATAAGCGCGCTGAGTATTTTTTTATCTACGGTATCAAGGCCTTCGATGTCAATGTCAAGCGCGTCCATTGCGCGCACGGCTATATCAAAATCTATCACGCCGTTGCCTTTTACTTGCGCAAAATCGCGCGCGCGCCGCAAAAGGCGGTTTGCAATGCGCGGCGTTCCGCGCGAACGTCGCGCTATTTCTTCTAAACCTTCGCGCACGGCGGCTATATTTAGCAGACGCGCGGAGCGTTCCAGAATATCCGTAATTTCTTTAAATTCATAAAAACCGAGATTAAAAACTATGCCAAATCTATCTCTCAGCGGGCCGGTGAGCAGGCCGGAGCGCGTCGTCGCGCCGACTAAGGTAAACTTCGGCACGGCAAGTTTTAACGTTGTAGAACCGGCGCCTTTTCCTGTATTGATAAAAAAAGTGAAATCTTCCATAGCGGGATAAAGCGCTTCTTCAACCGCGGGGTTTAAGCGGTGTATTTCGTCGATAAAAAGTATGTCGCCATGGTCAAGCTCGGTAGTGAGCATCGCGGCCAAATCGCCCGGGCGGGCAAGCACGGGGCCGGAAGTTACTTTGATATTTACGCCCATTTCATGCGCCAAAATATTTGAAAGGGTTGTTTTGCCAAGACCCGGCGGCGAATAAAAAAGGCAGTGGTCCAAAGCTTCGCCGCGAGCGCGCGCCGCGCTTATGAATATTTTCAAATTTTCTTTAAGCGTATCCTGCCCGACAAACTCCGATAACGTTGCCGGGCGCAAAGTATAATCCGCATAATGTTTTTCTTCTTCGGTTTGGCGGACGTCAAGATATTCGTTATTTGCGCTCATTTATTTATTTTACAATATATGGCGCAAAAAAAGGGGTGTATATATTTGCAAATGCCGCTTTTAAGGGTTACGATTCAGCCAGTACTGACCGCCGGAAACAGTATCGTCGGGAACGCTTTTGCTGCTCAGTTTTTGACAAAATCTCGGCTCCTCGGAATCTATTGTATCGCCCGGAAAGGCCGAGCATTTATGCAGGCCCGCATTGCTTCCGGGTATGTGTTGGGGATAGAAAATAATGCGAAATTTATGAGCGAGCTTTCCCGTTTTGAATTCGGTAGACCAACCCCTTGTCGGGTCGGTATATAAAACATACTGGAAATTTGCCGTTTCACATGTACCGTAATGTTCCCCCGGCGCGGAGTCCGGACAGGAAAATTTTATGTCTAATTTCCTAAAATCGTTAGTATAGCTGCCTGTCGTCAAATAATACGCTTCTTCCGCATTTGCAATGGATTGCAAATTGCTTAAAGCCTCTTGTATTCTTGCCCTATCAACGGCTTTTTGATATTGCGGCAAAGCAATAGCGGCAAGAATGCCGGTGATTAATACTACAACAAGCATTTCAATTAAAATGAAACTCCACGGGCTCACGGCCGTGGTATCAGCCTGC